>JBCCLI010000071.1:0-21679 GCA_039026975.1 Bacteroidota bacterium
ATACAGCAGATATTCACTCATAAAAATGCTACTATACAGAATGGAGAGACCATCTTAGAAAGACCTACTTCTGGATGTGAATTTAATTTAGGCTGGTGTGGAGACTCTACTATTAATAACAGTATTTGGTACACCTTTGTGGCACCAGCTTCAGGGGCGGTGGAGATAGATTTATGTAATAATGGGCAGGTAACCACCTTTGATACCCAAATAGCCCTGTATGAGGTGGGGGATTGTAATGACTTCAGCACCTTCACGTTCATTGGTGCCAATGACGACTTTGGCGGGTGTAGCTTTGCCTCTCAGCTTGAAGCGCTTTGCTTAACGCCGGGCCAAACCTACCACCTCCTGGTGGATGGATTTAATGGTACAGAGGGAGAGACAGGCATTACCCTTTCTCCACTATCCCCGCAGCCGTTAGCAGTGATGGGAACGGAAACGGCTCCTTCCTGTGAAAGCAGTAATAATGGACAGATTTTTCTCTCCGTAAATAATGGTGCTCCTCCTTATGCGTATGCATGGAATACAGGGGATACTACGGCTGTTCTGAGCGCGGTAGGAGCAGGGGAGTACATGGTTACGGTTACAGATGGATGTGATAGCACTTCTGTACAGAGCTTTTCGCTAGAACTGCAATCTATGTTAACCGTTGATGTGGGGCCAGACACCACCATTTGTGCAGGAGAACAAATTGTGCTGGGAGGAAGACCTACCGTCCTGGGCGGGATTCCTTTTGTGAGGGAAAATGTGCTAGTAGTAGATTTTGAGTCTAGTGTATTTGCGAGGGTAGGCTTACAGTCCCCCTCCGTTTCCACTGAGATTTCAAACGGACTGCTAGACGGAAGATTTGTAGGAGGAGACTTAGGGCCTGACGGTATGTACACCATAGATGCCTTAAATAACCAGCTCATCCTTCTTGATAGCCTTACTGGAACCAGGAGGATACTTGGTACTAGTATGCCCATCACTAACCATTTTTGGCGTGGTATAGCCTGGGATATAATTTCTCAAAAGCTATATGGGCTAAGTGTGGGCGCCTCAGGTGGAGGACAGTTATACCAGTTTAATCTGGAGAATGGAGTGGCTATCCCTACGGTAGCTGTAGTAGGCTTACAGGACCCAGAATGGATAGCAGTGTCTAATGACGGAGAAATGTATTCTCTGGATTTAGCTACGGATGATCTCCATCTTATAGACATAAACACAGGGAATACCAGCAGAATAGGGAATATAGGGTTTAATGCAGGTTTTAATCAGGATGCGGATTTTGATCCTTTCTCTAATAATTTATTCATGGCAGCTTACCAGCAGGGAGCCTTCCAGTCAGAGCTAAGGCAGATAAACTTAGCTACTGGTAGGAGTACCTCCATAGGCGTTATTGCAGGGACTAGCCAAGTGGGTGCGCTAGCTATTTCTGGCAAAGAGTTTATAGGTGAGTATGAATATGAATGGTCTCCTGTGGGTGATCTTAATGATGCTAGCATTCCTAATCCTGTAGCTAGCCCATTAGTATCTACGGCTTATTCTTTGAGGGTAACGGATGCTTGTGGCACATCTGACAGGATATTTAAAACGGTTATAGTTTCTGATCCTAATCTACTTATTTCTTCTACGCCTGATAATGGGAGTGGAAACGGGACCGCCTCAGCTTCTGTAGCTGGAGGTACCCCTCCTTACACCTACCTATGGTCAGATGGACAAACTACTGAGGAAGCAGATAGCCTATCAGCAGGGACTATTACGGTTACAGTAACGGATAATGCAGGATGTACCGTCACAGATAGTATTAGCATTAACGTAGCCACTTCCATTAAGGACCAGCTTTCAGCGGGTATTTATACCATGTCTCTATTCCCTAATCCGGCTACAGATGTACTAGAGGTAAGTCTCTCCCAGGAAAGGGTAGAACGCCTTAGCATACAGCTTATCAGCATTAATGGACAGGTATTAGAAACCCTCAAGTATCAGCCTGCCCAGAAACTGCGTACCCAAATAGACCTGAGTCAGTTAAGTGCCGGGTATTATATTTTAAAACTTGAAAATGAAACGGGTGCTACCTTTGAGCGGTTTACCATCATTAGGTAACTATATCTGGTAGCTCATATCATTATCCATAGTTATGTTGAACTCATTTCCTTCATCCTGAACCTTAGACAGTAAGTATTTCAACCAGGATGAGAGTTCAGAAAGTGAATACAACTGTATTTCTTTGGCGGGATTCGTAATAAGGATCCCGTCAATTTCATTTAATAGAAAATGTAGGGCGTAACATACGTGTAAACTGTGCAAGGGAAGCGCTTCATGCCACTTTTCCAGGATGACAGGATAGGTAGCTACCACATTTTGGGCTCTTGTAAGTAAGTCCGTGGAAACAGAAGTGTGATAGTGGAACTGAAACCAATCAAAGAAAAGTGGATATTCAGGGGATGATCTCTCCCAGTTGTTTATATTGATCTGGTTAGGAAGTACCTCTAGTTGTTCAGGTATGAAGTTTCCATTAGCCCAGCCGGTGGGAAGGAAAGGATTTTCCTTAATGTACCCGAATAATTCCTTAATAAGGATAAGTGTATGGTCATAATAAGCTCTAACTTCTCCTATTTGCCTATCTAGCTCTCGGATAAACGTGGCCAGAGAGGTGTCTGTCTTTTTAGGTAAACGGTACAGCTCTAAGAGGCACTCTACATGTAGAGTGGTGAAAGAATCCGGTTTATGACTATCTGAGGTATAGTAGATTTTATTTACACATATATCTTTCTGCGAAGTGGTGAGTACAATAGGGATAGTGGTTTTTCTTATTTGAGTATGGCTAAGTTTTTCAAGGTTTTCTTTTTCTCTTAAATGATAGGTTAGCGCTTTAGGGGAAAGCGGAATTTTCATGATGTAGGAAGGATCATTTCTCTGGGTGAGAATAACATGTGCTCTTTCCATATTACTCTCGTAATTGAATAGTATGGCAAATGAGTGATGAGAGATACGGTATATTTCCGTCAATAAGAGAGGTTCTTCCTCATATAATAAGGTTAATTGCTCCTTCCCTCTTAGGGCTCCCAGGCCGGAAGAAAATACTATTCTACTTATATACTTTTTGGTTTTGGAGACCTCTTGCGTAATACCAGCAGTCTCTGTAGTATGGACGGGGAATAAATTATTGATAGGGAATAGCCACTGGATTCTACCTTCCTTATCTCGAATGATCTCCAGGGTAAACTGGGCGTAGCCTTCAGGTCTCACAAATTTTTTGTCCCAGATAAAAATAGGTGAGGAATTTCTTTCCTGTTTACCTTCTTCCCTAGATGGATGTAAGACCTCACTAATGAGAATTTCATCCTGTGTTTTGTTTGCAAGCTTGTTCATCTCAGTAAATGTTAATAACCTCTTAATTTTTAGGTTTACCGCTTGCGTTTATTGTTTGTGTTGTGTGATAATGATAAATAGTTCAATGATTGTAATTTGCGAGTATTCTTATATAGTTTAAAGTGAATTAATGGGAAAACCCAACTTATTTTTTCCTTCCTGAAAAAGTCTATGAAAAAAAAGTATACTGGATTGACCCTAACGAGGATCTTTCCTGGAAAAAATAGATACTTTCACACTGGATTTACGTAACACTAACTAGGGCAAATCTTTCCTCAGTTACATGGGCTGAGAGAACAGCCTCTAGATAATAATCATATGCTAAACGATCCGCTATGTTTAAAAAAGGAAGTAAGGCGTACAGTATGTTTGTAAGAAAGTGTCCAAGATGCCATGAAGGGGATTTATTTGTGAAGAATAATCCTTACGACCTTAAGTTTCTGGGAAAGATGCCTTCATCTTGTCCTGTTTGCGGGCAGTCCTACTCTCCGGAGCCAGGCTTTTATTTTGGGGCGAGCTATGTGAGCTACGCACTAACGATAGTGATAGGGGTTAGTGTGCTTGTAGCGAATTACCTACTGGTGAAAGCGCCTTTAGAACAGTTAATGTATGTCATTATAGGTGCTATCATTCTGCTGTCTCCTGTAGTGATGGTACTTTCCAGAAGTATCTGGATTAATTTCTTTGTAAAATATGATGAGGCCATTTCTAAGTCGGTAGGTGAAACAGATGATAGAATTTCTACCTAAGCCTTGACTCACCTAATACAAGGACTATTTCTGTTCTTTTTATGGGGGTAAAACCCACTATTTTTCTTGGGATGATTAAACCTAAAGAGGAACTGAAAGTCTAATATGCACATGGTAGCTACGGAAGAGTCAAGAATTATTGATCAGCTGAAGGACCCCGAACTCAAGTCTGCTGCTTTTAATTTAGTAGTGAGGAAGTACCAGCGTATGCTTTACTTTCACATAAGGCGTATGGTAGGAACCCACGAAGACGCAGACGATGTCCTACAAAACACCTTTTTAAAAGCTTGGCGTGCCATAGACAGGTTCCGAGCAGATGCTTCATTGAAGACATGGCTGTATAGGATAGCTACTAATGAAGCACTTTCTCATATACAGAAAAGAGCTAAGCGCGCATTTACGGATATAGAAGATCTTCAGAATGATTTAAGACACAGCCTAAGTGGAGGCCCTTACATGGATGGAGATACTATTCAGCAGAAACTTCAAAAGGCGATAGAAAACCTTCCTGAGCGGCAGAAACTGGTTTTCTCACTTAGGTACTTTGAAGAGTTGAAGTATGATGAAATTGCAGAAATTCTAGATATATCCGTAGGATCTTTGAAGGCTAGTTTTCATCATGCTGTTAAAAAAGTAGAAAAAAGCTTGACTGTGGATGGGTAATAAGCCGTGTATTTGATACATAGAGATGGAAAAGAATAAAAAACAATTACTGGAAGAGCTTGCTGAAGCCCCTATACTTAAAGAGCTAAAGAATCAGCTCTCAAAGGAGGCTGAAGATACTTATTTCGATACACTGGCAGATAGAGTAGAAGAGAAGCTTTCGCTTTCTGATGAGCTTTCTGAAGCACCCATGCTACAGCATCTTCAGACAGAATATAAAGAACACAATGTTCCTCCTGAAGAATATTTTGAAGCACAGCTGACTGAAATAAATGACCAGCTTGAAGAGGAAGAGGTAGTAGGGCCTATGTCAGTGCTGGGGAAAGTGGAAAAGAACAGGACAGTATCTGTACCAGAAGGATACTTCAATCAGTTTCCCAATACTCTCCATTTTGCTGATGAAAACGAAAAAGGGAAAATTCTCCTCTTCCAAAGAAGGCCGCTTCAATGGATAGCAGGGCTGGCTGCTGCTATCATCTTACTGATAACAGGAATATGGGGACTTCCGTACCTGCAACCTTCATCTGGCATGGCTGATTTATCACAGGATGAGCTACTAGCAATGATTGAGTTGGAAGAATATGATTCGGATGATATACTAGAAGTTCTAGGGGAAGATGCTATGCCCTTTTCAGTAGAATTACTAGAAGAGAATCTTTCTCCAGATACTGAGATAGATCAGGTTATTCTGGATGAAATTGATTTGTCAGAGTTAGATTTAGGAGCATACATAGAATGAGAACAGGAAAAATCGCAATTATGAACGGCGCAACACATATTTGGAAGATATATGCAGTAGGATTATTGCTGCTCTTTGGGCTGTATGTAGGGGTAATGGGCCAAAATAACTCCAGAGAGAGGGTCCAAGCATTTAAAATAGCTTATATCACCCGTACCTTATCTTTGACTTCAGCTGAAGCAGAGAAGTTCTGGCCAGTATATAATGCCTACTCTGATGAAATGGAAGCCCTTAAAAAAGAGAACAGAATACGCCAAAGAAGTATTAGAGGGAATATTCTTTCTATGAGTGATGAAGAACTGGAAAAGGTGCTGGACGCTCACGTTGAAAATAAAAAAAAGGAATACGAGCTATTTCTTAATTATCATGAGGAATTCAAGCAGGTATTGCCCGTTAGAAAGATTATGTTACTCTACCGAGCTGAAAATGATTTTGGGAAAAAAATCCTAGAAGAGTGGCGGGAAAGGCAGAAAAATAATCGTAAAAATAATGAGGAGAAGTAAGTATATACTCCTCCTCACATATTATTCGGGTTTCTTTATCCTTCTTTATTTTCCTCTTCAGTAGTTTCACTTTTTGCTGCTGCTGGGGCTTCCGCTACTTCTTCTGCCTGGGCGTCTGGCTCTGAAGCTTCTGCTACTGGTGTTTCCTCTATTTCTACAGCTTCTTCTACACTTTCTGTTTCTGCTAGGCTTTGCTCTATGGTTACTTCCTCACTCGTTGGTGTTTCCACGCTTTCCGTCTCCACAGATTTTTCTTCCTTAACCACTTCCTCAGTAGCTGTTGCTTCCGCGCTGGGTGTTTCTGTTGCTTCCGCTACAGGTGTTTCTGCTGGAAGGGGAGCTACTTCTTCCTTGGGAGGATTTTTCAATAATTCATTCAGCTCTTTCAGCTTATCTTTGAGCCCTACAATTACCTCTTTCTCCTTATCTATTTCCTGCTGGATTTGAGACCTCAAGGCATCTCCGGATTTTCCTTTAGAGATATACTGTATATTGGTGCTATACTGATCCACCTTATCCTTGGACTGCTGTATTTTTTTGCGGAGCCTGCTAATATGGTTTTTTAGATGCCTGACTTTTTTGTCGGGATCATTCATCATATTAAGAGATGCTTTCAGCTTAACATCCTTCAGCTCTTCTCTTTTAAGGGATAATTGGTTGAAGAAAGTATCTATTTCCTTTCTGAACTCGTCCCATATCTTATCTTTCTCCTTATAGGGAACTTTACCTATTTCTTTCCATTTAGCCTGTATGCCTTTAATTTGCTGGATGGCATCATCTACCTCGGTAGTATTATCTTCTCTTAGGGCAACTACCTTTGAAATGAGCTCCTTCTTTTTATCCAGGTTGTCATATTCCTCTGAATGCTGAGAATGATAGTGCTTACGTCTATTCTCAAAGAATGCATCACATGCCGCTCTAAATCTATTCCAAAGCTTATTAGAGTAGCGTTCAGGGACTGGGCCTATACTTTTCCATTCTTTCTGAAGCTCCTTTAATTCTCTGGCAGCTGTATCCCAATCCATAGAAGCGGAGAGGGCTTCCGCTTTTTCTACCATTCCTCGCTTAACCTCCAGGTTAGCAGCTCTCTCCTCATCAAGTTTCTTAAAGAAAGCAGCCTTATTAGAGAAAAAGGCATTACATACCTCTCTGTACTTATGCCAAAGTTCTCCGTTTATGCTTTTAGGAGCCTGACCGAGTGCTTTCCACTCATCTTGGTGTACCCGTAGTTCAGCTGTAGCCTCATTCCACTTCCGAGGCTTTTCTGCTGTGAAGGTGGCAAATGGAAGCATTTTCTCCAGTATGCCTTTCTTCTTCTCTCCATTTTCTTCCCTGGAGGCCTCCATATGTTTCTGGAACACCTGCCTTACTTCGAAAAACTTATCTATGGCTTCTCTGTATTGGGTATTAACCCTATCCATATCTTCTCTAGGCACGTGTCCCACAGAGCGCCACTGCCTTTGCAGTTCTGTAAGCTGGTCCATGCGCACCTTCCACACATCTGGATTTAGCTGCTCTTCTTCACTCGGGATGAGGTTACCAGCCTCCAAGATAAGCCGATCTTTTTCCTGAAGGTTGATCTTTCTATCATATTCCATCATCTCCCTATGCATCTCGCGGAGACGATAAAATTCATCCAGGGAGCGTCTGTATTGTTGGTATAATTCTTCTACTTCTGCTTTGGGGACATGACCTATGCCCTTCCAAGCTTCCTGAATATCCCTTACTTCATTAATGCGAGTAGCATCTTTACTCTCTACAATTACTTTCAGGGCTTCTAGTAACTCTTTCTTTTTATGAGAATTTTGGACTTTCTCCTTTTCAAAGACAGCTTGTTGGCTGTTGCGCTTCTCATTAAACTGATTTAGTGCAAAACGGAAGTTTTCAACCAAGTCATTTGGCATTTCTGTAGTAGCAGATAAGCCATCAAAAGTCCGTTTGATGAGACCTACTTTGGGAGAGAAAGGCTTTACATCCTCTTGTTGGTGGAAGTACAGGAGGGCCTGAATCATATCCTCAGGGGTCACCTCTGTCATATGCTCAGCCTCTTTCTCTTTATCTTCCAGTGCCTGGTCTAACTTACTTAGGACAGTATTACTGACCAGAATTTCTTCTACCGTGCTTACATGGGCCACACCACTGACTTCTTCCTCTGCTGAAACGGCCCCTTCTTCAGTTGGAATAGTAGGCTCTGCTGGCTGGCTTTCTTCAACAGTAAGCTCACCAGCTGTTTCCTCTGCTGAGGAAGCTTCCAGAGCTACAGTTTCCTGAGCTACAGCTACTTCTGCCTCCGTTATTGGCTTCTCTATGTCTGCAGGAACACTTTCAGGGGTTTCTTCTACTACCTGCTGTTCTACTACCTCCTCTACAGCGGAAACAGCTTCCTCTTCTACTGCTTCTGCAGGAGGGTCTACTGTAGTATCATCCTGAGGAGGAGCCGTATCTACAGATTCGGCTGTCGCTTCTATTTCAGATTCTACAGCAGTAGGTACATCAGAGGGTGCTTCTGGTGTAGGTTGGCTAGGAGTGATTTCCGCGTTTGGGGAAGTTTCCTGTGTGGTTTGGTCTTGTTCCACTGAGTCTTCAGGGTGCTCATCCGGAAGGATGTGCATTTCATTTGCAAACATGAGAATAACCTTTCAGAGTGTTAGATGTGGTACGCAAAACCATGGACTGTTTTCATGATTAAGGTTCCTGGTTCAACACGATAAAAATAATAGAATATTTAGGATTACTAATCAATCTAATTAAAATATGCTGGATTTCCTAAGTGCCTGTATATGAAGAAAATCGCATAAAATCTTTACTCATTAAGCATCTGCCCAAGATAGAACTTCTTCCCTTTTAGGATTAGTAAGTCCTAACTTTAGTTTCTTGTTAATGCTGCACATATCCTGGAATACTTTATTCAAATTTGCCTCCCTCAGGGCACCCACAGTTAGGATTCCTGATCTGTATAATAATTCTACCCATTCTTTCTGCACACCTATGGCTTCAAACTCCGCTACAGTAGAGATTTCTTGCTTCTGTTCGGGTTTCATCTGTGGAAAGAACAGCACATCTTGAATGGAAGAAGAATTTGTAAGTATCATCGAGAGCCTATCAATTCCTATTCCCAAGCCAGCTGTTGGCGGGAGTCCATAAGATAATGCCCTAAGGTAGTCCTCGTCCAGCACCATAGCCTCATCATCTCCTCTCTTTCCCAGCTCCATTTGGGCTTCGAATCTCTCCCGTTGATCTAATGGATCATTTAGCTCAGAGAATGCATTACATAATTCCTTGCTATTACAAATCAGCTCGAAACGCTCTACCAGCCCCTCCTTACTCCTATGCTTCTTGGCTAAAGGACTCATCTCTACAGGATAATCCATGATGAAGGTAGGCTGAATGAGATTGGGTTCTACCTTCTCTCCAAAAATCTCATCTATAATTTTTCCGCTAGCCATGGTATCATCCAGGGGGACCTCTAGTTCAGCCGCTACGGTTCTTAACTCCTCCTCTTCCATTTCAGAAATATCTACGCCCGTATACTCCTGTATGGATTCATACATGGTATATCGCTTATATGGGCGGCCGAAATTGATCAGGTTTTCCCCTACTTGTAATTCGTCTTTCCCATGAACCGCTCTCACGATGTAGGAAATCATTTCTTCCACCAGGTCCATCATCCACATATAATCCTTATAGGCTACATACAGCTCCATCTGGGTAAATTCCGGATTATGGAATCTGGACATCCCTTCATTTCTGAAATCCTTGGAGAATTCATACACTCCCTCAAATCCCCCTACAATGAGCCTCTTCAAGTACAGCTCATTAGCTATCCGTAGATAGAGGGTCATATCCAGGGTATTATGATGTGTTTTAAATGGCCTGGCAGCTGCCCCCCCATATAAAGGCTGAAGAATAGGGGTCTCCACTTCCAGATAGGTCTTCTCATTCAGGAAGTTTCTCATAGCCTGAACTATTTTTGTGCGCTGAATGAAGGTGTTTCTAACCTCAGGATGCACAATCATATCCAGGTAGCGCATGCGGTAACGCTGTTCCTTGTCCGTAAGGGTATCATATAGCTTACCTTCCGTTTCCTTGGGGAAAGGGATGGGCTTAATGATCTTGGATAGAATGGTAAATTCTTTTACATGTAAGGTGATTTCTCCTGTTTTTGTCAAAAACACAAAGCCACTCACCCCTACAATATCTCCTAAGGAAGTAAGCTTTTTATAAACTTGATTATATAGGGTTTTATCGTCTCCAGGACATAGCTCATCACGCTGAAAATACAGCTGTATTTTCCCATGGGCATCCTGCAATTCTGCAAAAGATGCCTTTCCCATATCACGCTTACTGGTGATTCTACCCGCAAGACGTATGCCTTCATATCCTTCTTTACCTTCCGTAAATCCTTCCTTGATTTGTTGGGTGGTACTATTGACCTCAAAGGTCTCAGAAGGATAAGGATCAATCCCTAGTTCTTGTAATCGCTTAAGTTCATCTCGCCTTTGTAATTCCTGATCTGAAGGGAAAAGTTCAAACATGTAAATAGCTTAAAACATCAAAGTATGTATAACAAACGGAAGGGGAAGCTGTCTGTTGTGAACAAAAGAAAATGTTATCCGCATCCAGGGCTTAGGCCTGCCTTCTGTTTCATAATCGCTGTAAATCTAGGCTAAGAATCTGCTAAAGGCAACCCACAATTAAGAGGTAGGAGGACAGCCGGTAATCGGTCCTCTTGTAAGGATATCTCCATAAAAAATAAGCAGGGTGTAATAGAAGAATATGTTTCAACTAGTAAGCTTACAAGTTTGCTGTTATGTTGGAATGTTTAAGATTAGTAATGTATGATTGATAAAATAATCCATAAACCTACCGCTAGCCAGATAGTTTCAGCTGCCAAAAAGGGAATCGGCCAGCAAAAACTGACAGCACTTATCCTGCTGGGAGAGGAGGCAGAGATAGAGGTAGAAGGCTTAATCTCAGGCTTAAATGCAGAAGGAGTGAGTTTTCTGGGAGGTATTTTTCCAGGAGTCATTTACCAAACTGCCAAATACACAGATGCATGTGTGATAAAATTTCTCAACACTGTAGATACCCCTACCGTCATTCCCGATATCAGCAAACATGAGGGAGATTGGTTAGCTCTTCCAGAGGGGACTACCTCAAGACCTACAGTCTTAATGTTAGTGGATGGACTTTCTCCTAACATAGGACAGTTTCTTGCCTACATGCATAACAGGTGGGGAAATGCTGTTCATTATCTGGGAGGTGGGGCAGGATCATTAAGTCTACAGCCACTTCCTTGTATCCTCACTAAAGAAGGGGCTCTCCAGAATGCCGCAGTGCTCGCCTTGCTGGATAAGCAGGTAAAACTAGGCGTAAAGCACGGATGGAGAAGGATTATGGGTCCTTTTGTAGCTACGGATACTGAAAATACTGTCATTAAGGAACTCAACTGGCAGAATGCTTTTGAAGTCTACAAGCAGGTAGTAGAAACTAATGGGGGAGGGACCATAACAAGAGAAAATTTCTTTGATATAGCTAAAGGCTATCCTTTTGGATTGACTAAAGAAGGGGAAGAGGATGTGGTCAGAGATCCTATTACTGTAAATGAGCATGGACACCTTATATGCGTGGGTGAGGTTCCTAAAAATTCTGTCCTTAACATCTTAAAAGGAGATAAGGAATCTCTTGTTTCTTCTGCAGCTGAAGCGGCCAGAACTTGTATGTCCGAGGGAGTGGGCCAGCAGGATATACTTATGATAGATTGTATTTCTAGGGTACTTTTTTTAGGAGACGACTTTAAAAAAGAACTAGAAGCTGTCCAGGAAGAAATCCAGTTGAAAGGGAAAGATTCTGTCTTTTCTGGTGCTCTGACTCTTGGAGAAATTTCTTCTTACGGAGAAAACAGACTGGAATTTTTCAATAAGACCATAGTGATGGGAATGATGTATGGATAAGATAAGTGCTGATATAGTACATGATATTTCTCTACTGTATGAACTATCTCTCTCTGTGGGGCAGTCTTTGAATTTCCATGATAATGCTGATATGTTTCTCCAAACCCTTATCAGCAGGAAAAATCTGGCATTTGCTTCAGTATGGTTAAAGGCACCATATACCCAGGGAAAAGAAAATGAGGTCTATGAATTGGCCTATGCACATCCTGAGCATAGGGTAGTGCAGACCAGAGTCTCTAAAGAGGCTCCTATTCTTGGGAGAATTCAAATGGAGGATTTCTTTTCTTTTCAAGTAAAGGAGGAAAACCAGGTTTTCATTCATGAGAAAGATATCACCCAAGGTGCTTACGCGGTCCTTAAGTTAGGGAATATAGGTTTCTTAAAACTATATGCCTTTAGGGGGGAGCATGCGTTTGAAGGAGGATTTTTGCATAAGCTTCAGCATGTCATTCATAAATTTACAGTTTCCCTGGAAGGCTGCCTTGCCTACCAAAGACTCATTAATGAAATCCGTGAAAGGAAGCAGATAGCTAAAGAGCTGATCAGGTCTCAGGAGGTGGTAGAGCAGTTTTATGCTAATGTCAGTCATGAAATCAGGACCCCCCTGAACGGGATGTTGGGTATGATGAACCTATTGTTGGATACGGGTCTGGATGCTATCCAGCAAGAGTATGTAGCTGACATGAAGTTTTCCAGTAAAAATCTGTTGGCTATTCTCAATGATATTTTAGACTATTCTAAACTAAAGGAAAAAAGCCTGGAGCTGGAACAAATTTCTTTTAGCCTTCAGGAGCTGCTCCGAAATATTTATAAAACAGGTAAAGCAAAAGCCAGAGAGAAAAACCTAAAAATTAAACTTCAGCTTGACTTTGAGCTTCCGGAGTATGTAAGGGCTGACTCCCTGAGATTAAGCCAGATTCTCAATAATCTCATGGATAATGCCATCAAGTTTACAGAGCAAGGAGAAGTCCATTTATCTGTTTCTCTGCTCTCAACCGAAAATGGCCTACATAACATCCACTTTTCTGTGAAAGATAGTGGGATAGGAATTCCAGAAAAATCTCTGCCATACATCTTTGATAACTTTGTCCAGGCTAGCAAGGAAACTACCCGGAAATACGGGGGCTCAGGCCTGGGTCTATCTATTGTGAAGTTGTTAGTGGATTTAATGGAAGGAAATATTACAGTAGATAGCAAGCTTGGGGAGGGATCTGAATTTCATGTAATCCTACCCTTTAGGGAATCTGCTTCCCCTGAAGAAGTGAACCAGGAACATGGAAGGGAAGGAGAACTACAGGAGTTGGATCTTCAGGGCATACGGGTGCTGGTAGTAGAGGATATGCGCATTAATCAGAAAGTGCTAGAGCATATGCTCGGTAAATGGAATGCTGTGGTAAGCATAGCTGATAATGGGAAAAAAGGGATTGAGAAAGTACAGGCAGAAGACTTTGATATTATTCTGATGGACATCCAAATGCCTGAGATGGATGGCTTAGCGGCTACACATGCGATCCGAAATACCTTAAGTCCCCCCAAAAGTAAGATTCCCATTATAGCCTTAACAGCTTCTTCTCATATAAAGGTAAAAGAGAAAGTGCTCTCAGTGGGCATGAATGCCTTTGTGATTAAACCCTTTGAGCCTGCCAGGCTGTATTCCCTCATCAAGTTTTATGCAGCTAAAAGTACGGTGCCTACAGGGATCCTAAGTGGAGGAGGAGAGCAACTGCCTTCTTCCACTCAGGAAGCGCCCCTTTCCAAGCTGGACTTCAGCTACTTAAAAGAATTAGGGCAGGGAGACTCAGAGTTTATCGTGGGGATGCTCCAGCTGTTTATAGAACAGACGCCCATAGAGCTACAACAATTAGAGAAAAATATTAAGGAGGAGGACTGGGCCATGGTAAAAAAACAGGCCCATAAACTGAAGTACCCCTTTAGTAGCATAGGAAGACGAGACATCAGCGACTTACTAGGAGAAATGGAAATGATACCAGAACAGGATCCTGATAAGGGCCAGATCCAGGCATGGAAAGAAAGGATCACCCAGGAGGCAGATGTAACAATGAAGGAAATTGTGAATCAATGTGAATTCATAGTAACAAAATCTTGACCATGAGTACGGAATTATCTTGTATGATAGTAGATGATGAGAAAATTTCAGTTCATGTGCTGTCTTATCTTATCAAAAACCACCATAAATTACGGCTGGATCAAGTATGTAATAATGCCACGGAAGCTGCGGAAGTGCTGAGTAGGGAAGAGGTGGATATAGTATTTCTAGATGTAGAAATGCCCGGGAATAATGGACTATCACTCATTCCGATGATGAGTCCTCAGCAGGTCATCTTAATCTCTTCAAATCACCAGTATGCCTTGGACGGGTTTAACTTTCAAGTGGTTGATTTCTTACTAAAGCCAATCTCTTCAGATAGATTCCAACAGGCCATAGAGAAGTTTGAACAAAATACCCCTAATAAAAAGGAAGTCGCTGGTAGAGAAGATCACCTATTTATAAAAGATAAGGGACTCTTAGTGAGAGTAAACTTTGAAGAGCTATATTGTTGTGAGGCTATGGGGGATTATATCAAATTGTATACTCCTGGTAGAAAATACACGGTTCATGCCACCTTGAAAAAGCTCTTGCTGAGGTTGCCCCAAGAAAAATTCTTACAGGTACATCGGTCTTTCATTGTTAATATGCAATTCATCAGTCTTATAGAGGAGAATACCATTACAGTAAATGATTTGCTGATACCTGTGGGAAAATCTTACAGAAAGACCTTCCAGTTGAAACTGAATACCTTGTAGCTTTTTAAGCTGCAAACCGTAGTATACATTTAAAAGTAGTATTCCTAAAGGCTTTTCCTGGCCGTAAAGTCCTAAAAAACACCCTTTCTGTATCTGATGGCTAATGATGGTATATCTCATACCTTTCAATATTAGATGAAGTGTAAGGGAATCGGAGGGACATTTCTTAGCTTCTTATTTTTCACGCTTATCCTGGGTGGAGGGGTGCTAACTGCACAAGTCTCCCCAGAAGAGTCTGTCCCGGAAACTCCTGAGGCACAGGAAGAAGTAGCGGAAGAAAGCCCTGCCCAAGACCCCTCCTCTCCTGCTGACAGTACCCAACAAAAGGCCCCCGAACCAGAACCGGCTCCCGAACCAGAGAAACCCCAAATAGATCCCATGTTCATCCCCAAAGAAGTAGTGGCTGATCTGTCAGATAAAATTACAGCAGGATTTGCCAAGGACGGAGCAGAGATAGAACCTGGGAGTATGTTCTTCAATGTATTCAAAGTTAAAAATGAGTCTGATCAGGATTTTGAGCTTTCTCTAAACTTTGAGATTCCTGATCCGGGTAGAACTAAGGTGATTCTTCAACCAACTGATGCAAAACCTTTCTTGCTGGAAGCGGGAAAGTCTAAGTTTATTCCTGTCAGAGTAGGCTTTCCTTCAGATGTAGAAGGAGGAAAACAGCATGAAGTAAAAGTTAGCTTATACTCCGCTGAGAAAGGGGGAAACATACTGCCCTTTAGTTCAGCTACCGTGACTGTGAAGGCAATGAGCAAGTGGAAGATGTGGGCACCTTCAACCAAAGCCATATCTAACTCTGGAGATGAGTCCTACACACCCGTGATCGTTAGGTTACTCAATGAGGGAAATGTGCTAGAGAAGCTGGATTTTAAAGCTATAGGAGGAGAACTGATTGTATTACAGAAAGGGAAAAAAGGAAAGTATGAAGAGATATTAGACTTGAAACCCAGAATGGATACCACCCTCAAGGTGTTTGCCAGGTGTCAGCCTTATGATCCTGCAGAAAACCAGGGAGATAAGGTAAAGCTGGTAATATCAGCTCAGGGAGAAATGGATTCTGTAGCTAAAGAGGTGATTATAGGGTTTGAGAGTATGAGTTCCGACTATAAAAACAGGATAAGCGAAGAGGAATCACCCTTAATTTTTTCTATTAATCAAAGTAACCTGGGGAGTGCAAATAGCACTACGGCTATTACCTTAAGTGGGAACATCCTGCTCAAAAATGACCGAGCTATCAGTTATTCTTATGGCTTTCAGGATAGCTATTTCGGTGGCCCTGGTGGAAGCTTTGGAGATACCTACATAAAGAAAGCCAGCTTTTCCCTTGGCTATACTGACAAGAAAAATGCACTTAGACTAGGGAGTATAGGGGGAGGAATGACTACCTCTACTTCCGGGATGGGGATAGCTTATACCAGGGCCCTGGAGGATGGACAGTTTGACTTAGTATTAGCCAAGAAAAAGAATAATGGAGGGTTTGGGGTAGCTACCTCTTTTGATAAGGTGGTAACAGATAATTTTAAGGCTAAGGCGGGCCTAACAGTAGACTTAGATAAGGCCGCAGGCGAACTAGTGGTAGCTCCCGGCCTAGCCACCAGTTTTTTACTGGCAAACCGGCATAACTTCAGCATCTCTACTGGGATGACCCACCAGAAATTTATAGCTACGGAGACTCCCAAACAGAAATCAGGGGTAGGATACCAGCTGAATTATGGAATGAAGTACAACAACTTAAGCCTAGCCGCTAAAAGTGTGTATGGTAGTAAGGACTACCTGGGAGGGAATGCTGGCTTATTCAGGAATGAGCTCACCGCAGGGCTGAAAATGGGTACAAGTACCCTTAAAGTCAAATTGGTAAACAGTGTAAAAAATAATGATAAGCGAGATGATGATGATAGGGTTGTTTCTACCGGAAGGACTGTAGCTAACAGGATTAGTACCAGCTACTCTTTCCGGATAGGGAATATGCCTTTTTCTTCGGGATTCGACTTTGATAATAGCTCTACCGTGGTGGACATAGCAGGAGATATCAGTTCTTACACAAACCAGGCTATGCGGTTCAGGCTAGGGACAGGTATAAAGCTTCCTAATATGGGACTGGCACTAGCGCCTAGTGTCAATTTAGGTATTAACAGAACCAAAAGATCTACTACAGCTAATGCGGGGGAAGGGGCCATGTATGGCCCTCCTGAGTTAAACCTGGAAAGTGGAATTAACGGAACCTTCAAAGACGGAGGCTTTAGCCTGGGATATACGAGAAAAGCTATGGCACCTACAGGAGAAGAAGATGAGTTATCTTATGCCCAATCCCTCAATTTCGGGATTAATAGAAGCTGGGCTTTAATGGAAGAAAAACTGGGCTTAAACGTCTCTGCCAGTGCTGACTACCAGGTAGAGGAAAAAAATCTTCAAACTTCTATCAATACACAAGTGACCTATGAGACGGAGGATGGGTGGCAGTTTAGCTTATCGGCGGATATAGATCCTACTAAAGTAGCTTCAAGTGATCCCTCTGGCGCAGTGAACGTTAATGCTAGCGCCCGGAAAGCCTTAGATATGAACCAGCCCAGGTTAAAGTATTATAATTTGAAAATGGTCTTCTTTAAGGACTTTGATGGAAACCGGGAACTGAATAAGCATGATGAAGGGATTAGCAATGTCTTAGCTATAGCAGAAAGATCTAAGGATCCCGTCCTGACAGAAGAAGGTTTACAGACCATTAAATTTGAATCTCCTCCCCTTATCTCTAATGAAGATGGCTTTATCAAGTTTGCTAAAATTCCTATGGGCTATTATATCGTAGGCATAGAAGAACTCTTTCAGCCTATGCAGTTTATGAACCTGGAAGGGATGGAGTTTGAAGTAAACATGAAGGGCCATACCACTTTGTATGTTCCCTACTGCAAGAGTATTACCATAGTAGGAAAGACCACTATCACCCGGGATCAATACTCTAGAGAAGTAGGCGTAACCCCCAAAAACATACGGGTAACTGTGAAAGATGCTAATGGGGAGCTATATCATACCCTTACAGATCACCAGGGAAATTATACTATCAGTGTCCCCCTTACCCAACATTACACAGTGAGCATGAAAAACGTATTAGGAAGAAAATTTGAGCTTGTAGGCTCAGAGCAAGAGATAAAATTTGAAGAAGAGAAAATGAGATACAAGATAGACTTCCAATACAAAGAGAAAGGAAGATCTGTTAACTTCGGCTAGTTTTTTCCACTGCTGCCTACTTATAGGCTATTTCCTGAAAGACCCTGCGTTTAATCCCTTCCCACTCATCTACTAGAATGCTGTAGTAAATGGTATCTCTCCTTCTGCCATCGTGCATAACAGTGTGGCTTCTCAGAATTCCCTCCTCTACTGCTCCTACTTTCTGCATGGCTCTGCGAGATTGCTGGTTTAACACATCTGTCTTCAGCTCCAGTCTCACTATTCCAAGGGCCTCAAATGCATATTGGAATAGAAGAAACTTGGCAGCGTGGTTAATCCCTTTCCCTTGAAAGGCTTTACCTAGCCAGGTATGACCTATTTCAATTCTATAATTAGCGGGAGAATAGTTGAGATAGCTGGTACTACCATAAACCTGCTGGTTATGAAGGTCCTCTATCACAAAGGCATATCTACTTTTCAGCATTCTCTCTCCCAAGGCCCGCTGAATATATTTATTCAAGTCTTCAGAACTAGCTACTTTTGAAGGAGTATATCTCCAAATGCTAGGATCTGTGGCTATGGGAAGTAAAGCATGGGCATCATCTGGCTTGAGAGGTCTTATTCTGATCCGCTCATTTTCCAGCACTATATCAGAGGCAAAAGATAAGGCCATAGGCGAAATATTGGCATAAAATCTATTAGGTTCAAATAATTAAATATATTTTTTATGAACATTTCGTTAGTCAGTTTGATATGAAGGTTCAGCAGTAAGAATAGGAGGATGATAAGAGATGTCTTCTTCCCCTATTTTAAGGCTACTACCAAAATGGAGTCCATAGGGTGGATGTAGATATCTCAGGGCTGGTATGGATTGTGGACGGATTTCAACCTGGCATGGCTAATACGCATGCCTTAACCAAGATTGACCTTGTATAGGTAAGCGGGACGTAGGTAATTACGTCCCGCTTGCAGGTAGTCTATGTGAACTATTTTACTTGATAGGGATCATATCTATTTTTCCACTAAAACCCTCAGCCTTATTCCTCTCTCTCCTCTTCCCCTTCAACATCACTGGACAGGTAGGTGCGAATAAAGAGTCTTAATTCTTCCATGACCTCTTGCTTACTATACATCCATTGGAGAGGCTGGACACGGAAAAATTGCCAGCCGGCTCTTTCCAGTACGAGCTGCTGACGGATAGCTTCCTTGGCAGATACATGCCTATTATCATCACACATGATGGCCAATTTCCGACCCTCCGTGATGATAGCCAGATCAATTCTGTAAGGCCCCATTTTTAGGTTACTAGAAAGGTGCTTAGCCCAGCCTATGTGGATCAGTCCATCACACACCTCCTTAGCTAGGGGGGAACACATTTCTGCCTTGGCTTTAAGGGCATGTATGTCTATGTGTTCATGCTCCTCTATTTGGTAATCCTGATAGTAGTTGATGATCTTACTCCTTAAACACTCAGGGTTCATCATGCCCACAGCATCAGGATGAATACTGTGAAGAAGGATGGATTTTTCTCTTGCCCTACTGGCTGCCACATTATATATCCGTAGCATTTCTTCTCCCATGACAGCTCTTGGAGGCTTCATTCTCCCTTGCTTATCTATCTTATGGCTGGCACTGATAGTGAGAATCATCACATCTCGCTCATCACCCTGGAACTTACGAGAAGTTCCCACCAGTATATTGAGTTCATCCTCATACTTTCTGATTTGGGGGTGAGCCGTGAGCTTCCTGATCAGGGTTTCCCTATGTCCCTCATTAGAGGCATCCAGGGTGAGCACCCCTATAGAGGGTAAAGCTGGTAAATGCCCGGATTCATAATCTGTAATTAAATCCAGAATGAGCTTTAATACCTTATCTACTATTCTGGCCTTTTTCTGATCATCAGCCTGATCTGCTATATATTGAACTTCAACAGCAGGGCCATACCTATCATCTGTAGCTGTTTTTAGGGGAATGATCTGCTGATTGTATACATATCTGTTACAGAAATCTATGATTTCAGGCCTACATCTAAAATGCTCCCTAAGGGTTACTATGTTAGGATAAATGACACCACTCAGGGTATAGATACTGGTAGTTCTATTGTTAATGTTAAACTGCTGCCTGAAGGGATGGTGCATCATATGCCTGTTTAATAGCTGATTAGTCCGCTCAATAGGGAATAAGTTTGGCTGAACTGAAGCTGAAGTCTGGTTTTCATCCCCTACTATCACACATTTCTTAGCCCTGTAAATGAGGTTGAGCATACTTATATCACACTGACTGGCTTCATCTATAATCAGTAAGTCAAACTGACCCGGCTGTGGATCAGGGAAGAAAGTGATAGCGGTATCTTGCTGCATGATCCAGATAGGCACTACATGACGGGCCCGCTGCATGTTAGCTACAGCTGACTCCATATTTCTGGCTGTATTTTTCCCATAGCCTTTACCTATGTTAATTAGGTCATTTCGCCAGGCAGACAGGGCTGATTTTTCCTCATCACTCACTATCCTGGAGCGGTGATACCATGTCTGGTAAGCTACTAGCTCACTAATGAGCCACTCTCGCTTCTTCTTCAGTTGTTGGAGGGCTTTAAAATGTCCTTGATTTTCCTCTACTCGCGCCAAAATAGTCTGAATAAGCTGGCTCACCATACTTCCATACACTTCCTCATTTAGCTCCTGCCAAAGATTTCCTGTAAGTTCTTCCGTAACTACAGGTACCTCCTCCAATCTACTCTTAAGTAGGTAGGTAGTTTCTGGGGCTAGTGCCTCGCTATGCGTAAAAGCTTCCTCTGCTTTTTCTATTAAGAGCTTTCTAGCATAGGCATACTCCACCTTGCTTTTAGCTGCTTCATAAGCAGTGGGGTTCAGCTTTACGCAGGCCTCCCACACTTCTTGCACAGATGCATGTACATCGGGTCCTTTCTGAGAATGAAGTAACTGTAAGAACTCTGCCAGGGTCTGCTTGGCATAGTTGTACGTTAACCAGGATGGAACTTTTAATAGCCATTCCCATTGACGTGCCAGGTAGGCATTTTCAGGATTCACTATAGGTAGTCCGTATGTATGTAAATACTGATTGAAGGGCCCAATAGCTTGTAAGGCCTGGATTACATTTAACATAGCCTCACCTGCTTTTTCTAGCTGATCAGGACTAAGCGTTATTTCTGCCTGTGCATACACATTACTCACCAGGGTAAACCAGCTTTTCTGAGCTTGTTTGTAGCCTACCCATTCTTCTAACAACAGTAACTGAGAACGAGTAGCCAGGGGAATAGCATCTATTTCACATAGCCAATAGGCTTTTGCCCATGAGGGTAGCATTTTCTTTTTGAGGTTGGGAAGTTTCTCCTTTTCCCCAAACTTTTCTTTGAGAAAGCGTATCTGCTGTAGCAGTACTTCTGGCTCTACAACTGCTAATTCTCCCACTTCAAAAGTATGTGCCAGTAAACTGGACTTCCCTCCATGCAGAATTTCTGGATACTCTTCCGCTAGCCCTAGCAGCTCAGCTGTTTTGATAGATGGATGGGTAAGTAGAGGAGCTGCCTCTATCAGATAGGCCATTTCCTTAGATATGGCATCTGTATATTCCCGCCATTCTGCCTTATCTATATGCAAGGGGACAGAGGTTAGGTTTTCAGTCCCTAGGATCTCCTTAGAAGTGAGAATATCATGGCTAAGCCTCTGGAAGTCAGTAGCTTCCATCCAGCCTTCTGTAGATGGAAAGCTGTAAGCCAGTAAC
>JBCCLI010000072.1:0-21352 GCA_039026975.1 Bacteroidota bacterium
GCAAGGTCATTAGACAGCATGCTAATGAATTTGTTAGAGACATCCCTATTGTTGTATACCAGAGAGTAGAAGTCTTCTTTGGGGATATAGAGAATCTCTGTATCCTCTAGTGCTATGGCAGATTCTGTGTGTGGGCTATCTTTCAGGAGTGGAATATAGCCCAGGAAGTCTCCTCCTTTATGAAGACCGGTCGTGTATTCCTTGGCATCCTCATTAGTTTTATAGGTTTTTACCTTACCACTAGAAACGAACAGCAAGTGCCTTGGATAGGTACCTTCAGAGAAGATGATGTCTTTAGCCTTAAAGGTACGGGACTCTCTATCCTGAGAAAGTTGCTGCAAAGCATCCATGCTTTTAGCTTCTGTGAAGAAGACATCCAGGCCCTTAGCGTTAGGTTCAAAGGGAGCATCCAGAATTTCACTTTTCTTCAGTCTGATTTCTATAGAATCCAGCAGCTCTACATCATCAAAGGGCTTGGTCAGATAATCATCAGCCCCTAGGTTCATTCCTTTTCTCAAGTCACTCATTTCAGCTTTAGCCGTAAGAAAAATGAAGGGAATCTTAGCGGTTTCTGTACTTTTTCCTAGCACTCTCAGCACACCATATCCATCAAGTTCCGGCATCATAATGTCACAGACTATCAGGTCTGGATGGTATTCTTTAGCTAGCTGAACCCCTATTTTGCCGTTTTCTGCTGTGATCACCTTATAATTACTGAGCTCCAGGATTTCTGCAATATTTTCTCGCATATCTGGATGATCTTCTATCAATAGGATGGTTTTCATGATGCATACCTTTTCAGAAATGTTCAACTTTTATATTCAGTATTCAATAAGGGTATCTGCACTTGAAATATAGTTCCCTTTCCCACTTTACTTTGGAAGGTTATTTCTCCTTCTAGTAGCGCTACATACCGTTTAACAATATGTAGGCCCAGCCCAGTCCCCTGTATATTAGTTGCATTGTTAGCACGGAAAAACCGTTCGAATAAGTGCTTCTGTTCTTCCTCTGGAATCCCTATGCCCTCATCCTGAATTTCAATTCTGATAAACTCAAAGGTACATAAGGCTGAAAGCTGAATGAGAGAACCAGCAGGAGAGTATTTGACGGCATTAGAGAGAAGGTTAATGAGAATATTTCTCACAAACTGTGGATCCAGAACTACCTCCTTGCATTCGCCCTGCTGATTGATTCTAATTTTCTGCCCAGGCTTGGAACTCGCCTGAATTTCTTCTGCCACCTCCTCTAGTAGGGAAGATAAGTCAAAGGCGATAGGATTAGGATCCAGGTGGCCTTCTTCTAGTTTATCTACAGAAAGGAAGTCATTCAGAATGCCATTGAGATTTCGGACTGCAGATTTTACCCTCGCGAAGTGCTTCTCTCCTTTTTCCGCCAGGCCTTGCTTTCTATACTTTTCCAAGATGTTGATGGAAGATAGGATAGTACCTAGAGGCGTCCTAAACTCGTGCGAGGCCATGGAGACAAAGCGGGACTTCATCTCATTTAACTCCTTCTCTTTTTTCAAGGCCTGAGCCAGTTCTTGTTGGCTGGTTCTTAACGCATCTTCTGTATTCTTCCGTACTTCTATCTGTTCTTCTAGCTCTTTGTTTGTCTTCTCCATCCGCTTGATAGCCATAGCCAGGGCTTCCGTCCTGACTTCTACCCGTTTTTCCAGTTCCTGGTTCAGCAGACGAATTTGCTTCAAATTTTCAGCCTGTTGGATTCCATATCTGATAGATCTTTCCAGTCGGGTAGGGTTGAGTTCAGATTTTGCCAGATAGTCTGTAGCCCCCATAGAGAGGGCTTTCTGGTCTATTTCTATATCTCCGAGTCCTGTCAGCAGAATAATGGGGGATTCTACGCCTATTTCTAATGCTTCCTTTAGCAGGTCAAGGCCATTGTCTATACCGAGGCGATAATCAATAATGTAAACATCATGCTCCTTACGTTTGATAATTTCTTGTCCCTTCAGAAAGGTAGGTACCCAGTCAACTGTATAAGACTGGTGATTAATATCTTCAATAATATCCCTGGTAATGAGATAATCTTCCTCATCATCATCTATAAGAAGAATAGAGATGAGATGATCTCCCTGATCAGTGGCAGGTGAGTCTTGAAAAGGATTATATTTTAGGATATTTTCCATAGGCTTACTTATGCGGTGTTCCCGGTAATTCTACTATTTCAAACCAGTATCTTCCTATGGCTCCTGATACTTCTACCAATTGGTCAAAGGTGACAGGTTTAGTGATGAAAGAATTGACGCCCAGCTGGTAAGAGCGGATGATATCTTCCTCAGCTTTTGAGGTAGTTAAAATGACCACAGGGATTAATTTTAGACTTTTATCCGCTTTTATTTCTGCCAGTGCTTCTCTTCCATCCTTTTTAGGCATGTTGAGATCAAGTAAAATCAGGCCTGGCGTGGGGTATGCTTTTTTATCTGTATACTTTTCCTTATTCCTGAGATAGTTAATGAGCTCCTCGCCATTAGAGACAAATCTAAGGGTATTTGCCAAGCGATTTTCTTCCATGGCTTCTTTGAGTAACATTTGGTCTTCATCATCATCCTCAGCCACAAGTATAATGATGGGTTTGGTTTGTTCGTTTTTCATTTTATGCTTTGTTACGATGGTTATTATCGATGTTGTCTGGAAGGTAACCTGAAGGTAAAAGTAGCGCCTCCTTCTGGCCCAGATTCTGCCCGAATAGTGCCTCCGTGGCGGCTAACTATTTTTTTGCAGATAGCTAAGCCTATTCCAGAGCCTGCATAAGTATGGCCTTCCAATTGTTGGAAAATGGCAAATATTTTTTCTGCATACTGAGTATTAAATCCTATACCATTATCTTGTATAGTTACTTCCATCACCTCATCTCCCGGCATCCCTACCATTCTCTCCTGCTTATAATATGTCCGACTACTAATGGTAATGACACTAGCTTGCTCTTCCTTTCTAAACTTGAGTGAGTTTCCTATGAGGTTTTGAAATAACTGTCTCATTTGGGTAGGGTCCGCTTCTATTTCAGGTAGGACTTCATAGTGTATTTTTGCCTGGGCTTTTTCTATGCTGTATTCCAGATCACTAAGAACCTCTTCCAGGATCTCGGTGAGAGAGACCTGTTGGAAGGGAGAAGCCTTGGTGGAAACCCGTGAGAAGGTCAGTAAATCATTAATCAGGTTTTGGAGCCTTTCAGAAGCATTCAGCATTCTATCCAGGTAGTTTTGGCCTTTTTCTGTCAGGCTACTTCCTTCTTTTTGTCGTAATCTGCTCCCAAAGGCTTGTATCTTTCTTAAGGGCTCCTGTAAATCATGGCTGGAGATATAAGCAAAATCTTCTAGCTCACGATTACTCCTCTCCAGTTCTGTCGCATATCTTCTTAGCTGTTCCTCCGCTATTTTTTCAGAAGTAAGATCGTGGACTATTCCCGTGAATACTCTGCCTCCCACTAACTTCACCTCGCTTATGCTGAGCCTAAATGGGAAGACAGTTCCATTTTTTTTCATGCCAGACACTTCCCTCCCTATGCCTATGATCTTGGGTTTACCACCTGATAGGTAGTTCTGCATATACTGATCATGCCTTGACTGGTCAGGCTCCGGCATGAGGATATTCACATTTTTGCCGGTGAGTTCGGCTGCATCATAGCCAAATAGGCGTGCAGCAGCGGGATTCACGAGTTGGATGGTTCCCGTAGTATCAATGCTGATAATACCATCCACAGCAGTATTGATAATAGCGTTAAGCTTAGTCTGTATTTCAGCCTGTACGTGTTCAGAATTCTGCAGAGCTGAAAGGTCCTGGATGATGGCCGTTTTTTCAGCAGAATGTGCCTCTAGTGAGGAAATAGTCACGCTTGCTGGAAATGTCTCTCCATGCTTTTTGAGGCCTTCTGTTTTGATAACTATATCTTCTGAATGAGAGGAGAAGTTTATTTGCTCGTTGATAGAGGGGAAAATGAGAGATAGGTTTTTACCAGCTAATGCCTCTTTCTCATACCCTAGAAAAGAGGCTAGTCCTGTGTCCAGTTTAGTAATGGTACCATTATTCTGGAATACTAATAAGCCAGCCTGAAAAAAAGTGTCGGTGTTCATAATGCTGTCCGTTCGTCCTGCTAACCTATCCCTAATATTGACCCTGTGCGTCAAGCTATGGGTGACTTAAGTTACCCATTTGGAGAATGAAGAGAAAAAGCCCATAACGGTACTTGGGATTCTATGGCCATATGCCGGGTTTGACTTTTATGGAAAAGCCTGTTAAAGATACTTCGTTTATGTGTCAGCATAGCCAGAACATCCACCTCCCTTTCTTGGACAAAATGATTTAACCCCTCTACTACCTTGTTATAAGCTATGGTTGAAAACGCTATATCTTCTACTGGTACGTCTCCCTCAAATGCTTTCCTGAGGATTTTTTGCTTGAATAAATCCTGTTTTTCATTTCTTTCTCTGATGTGTATACAGTGTACTTTGGCTGCCAAGGGTTTTGCTAGTTTTAAGAGTTGATCAATAATCCGGGGATCCTCCTCCTCAAAATTGGTAGCATAGGCTATTTGTTTGATAGGACGGTAAAAATGATTCTCTGGTATGAGTAAAATAGGTTTGGGAGATTGGCTTACCAGAGATAAGGCTGTTCCTCCCAGAATTTTCCTAAGCATATGATGCTCTCCTCTCATACCTATGATAATATGATCCACGTGGAAGACTCTACTTACATTAATAACCTCTTCCACTGTATGACCATGGCCTACAAAGTATTCAATAGATACACGACTGAGTATAGTAGGATTAACGTTAGCCGTAAGCTCTTTTAGTTGACCTAGCACCTTTTCCTCAGTTTTTTCCACTATTTCATTCCGTATGTATGGAAGACTATACCCACCAGCCATATCCAGTTTATACACATGCATGAGAAGAACCCTACTGCTATGGTAAGAGGCTAATGAAATCCCGTACCTAAGCGCATTGATAGAGGCCTCAGAAAAATCAACAGGGATAAGTATAGTTCTCATAGGAGAATGCATACCTTCAGAGGATAAGAGCGAATCTGTCCGGCTTGTTGGTCTAGGATGTGAGATTGCCATATGAGTTAGCTGATTAGTTGGCCCACAGACTCTCTTTGGAAGGTCAATAAGGGTTTTTGGGTATGTAGGGCCATCTCCTTGATAAGGCTTTTCTGTAGAGAAGGTCTGATGATTTCCTTTTCCCGTTGGATCATGGTGAGGATGTCTCCTGCTTTGAGCTTCATAAATTCATTAAGCCCTTCTACCATATCAGGGTAAGACTGAAGGTAGAAGGTAAGCCCCTTGGTAGCTACTTTCCGCTGGTAAAGCTCATTGAAGAGTTCTAGCTGTAGCATATCCCAGCCCTTCTGCTTATTCTTGATATGGACACAAGAAGTTCTTGCTCCTAAGAGGGTAGTGAATTCTTGTAAACGGTCTAATATCTCAAGGCTATCTCCTTCAAAATTAGTAGCAAAGACCACGTGTTTGATGGGTTGGAAAACGCTTCCTTTAGGAATAGCCAGGATGGGAATGGAACTAAGCTGGATAACCTGAGAAGTAAGACTCTCTATAAACTGATCTAATTGGCCGTTTATGCCCTCTGTACCCATCACCACCATATCCAGCCTCATCTCTTCACAGATCTCCAGGATATTAGTCAGCGGGTCCCCGGAGGAAATTTTATGAACGACTTTGATATTTTTTTTCAGCCTTTTTTGGACTGCTTTATCATAGCGCTGCATATCTGCCAGGCTAGGTTCCATGTCTGTGTGCTGCTTAAGAGTAGGAGGTAGCACATGGAAGAGCACTATCCATGAATCTACGCTATCGGCTAATTGTAAGGCGTATTCAAATGCCTGATTAGCCACGTTGGAAAAATCGGTAGGAACCAGTATCGTTTTCATAGGTATTAACTTTTTCCTGTACATATGGAGATCTTCACCTACAAAGAAGGGGAATCCATGGCAGCCTTCAGATGATGGCAGATAGTAGGAGGAATGACAAAAGTCATTCTTGAAAAAGTTATGTAGAAAAAAGTGATAAATCCGCCTTATGGAGCTTTGGGAGCATATTTAGGAGTCATTAACTGATAAAAATCATCCCTGGAGCTATCATCAAACAGTAAAAAGAGGGGCTACTCTTCCCATCTTACCAGCCTACATATCCAGCATGGAGAAGCAAGCGATCATTAAGCAACATCTTGAATTTTCTCGGGAAGATTGTTATCACTGTGGGGAGGCATGTCCCTCCATGGAAGTAGTGCTGGGAGATAAGTGTTTCTGCTGTGAAGGCTGTAAAACAGTCTATGAAATTCTGCATGCGCATGACCTCTGTACATATTATGAATTAGCGGAGCAGCCCGGAGTACAGCTGACGCTACCTTCTTCTTTGGAGAAATATAGCTACCTGGACCATCCTGAGATTCAGGACCAGTTGGCAGACTTCGTGAGTGAGCAAGAAGTGAGGCTACGCTTACATATTCCTCAGATTCATTGTGCTTCCTGTATCTGGTTACTGGAGAATCTGTACAAGCTACGTCCCGGTATTAATTTCTCCCGTGTTCAATTCTTAAGAAAAGAGCTTTCTGTTTCTTATGAACCTTCCTTGATCCAGTTAAAAGAACTGGTAGGCTTACTGGCGTCCATAGGCTATGAGCCGGCCATTAATCTGGGTACTCATTCTTCTACCCCCAGGCATAATAAGGAGCTACTGTATCGGCTGGGCCTGGCAGGTTTCTGTGCAGGGAATATCATGTTGCTGAGTTTTCCGGAATACCTTGGGCTTACCGCTTTTGAGGAGGGAGAATTTAGCCAGTTTTTTCCAAGGCTAAATCTTCTGTTTGGGTTACCTGTTCTATTATACTCTGCCTATCCCTTCTTCAGGTCTGCCTTTCAAGGATTACAGCATAAAAAGCTGAACATAGATGTTCCCATAGTATTAGGGATACTAGCCTTGTTTGGAAGGTCAGCCTATGAAATCATGTCCCAAACAGGAGCAGGGTATATGGACTCACTGGCAGGCTTAGTATTTCTACTCCTCGTAGGGAGGTGGTTTCAGCAAAGAACCTATGACTCCATTTCTTTTGATAGGGACTATAAATCCTTCTTTCCACTTGGCGCCAATATACTTAAGAAGGGGGAAGTTGAAAGTGTTCCATTTCATACATTGAAAAAAGGCCAAACGCTGGTAATCCCACATGAAGGAATCATAGCGGGGGATGGGATCCTGCTCTCTGATGCTGCCCATATAGATTACAGTTTTGTGAATGGAGAGGCGGCACCAGTTAAGGTGGAGAAAGGAGAAAAAGTATTTGCGGGAGGGAAACAGCTAGGTACAAGCATACAGGTGTTACTCAGGAAAGAACCTTCCCAGAGCTATCTAACACAGCTCTGGAACCATGAAAGTTTTAAAGAGAATTCTGCTGTTTCCATAGGAGAATTAGCCAATCACTATGGCCAATATTTTACCTTAGCCATCATAGCTATTTCTCTTCTGGCGGGTATACTGTGGCTATGGATAGATCCTGCCAAAGCAGCTCACGTATTTACCTCCGTCCTCATAGTAGCCTGTCCATGTGCGTTAGCATTAGCTTCTCCCATTATCCTAGGGAATGCTATGCGGATTATGAGCATGTCAGGGATGTATGTGAAGGATACAGGCGTAATAGAAGCACTCACTAAGCTAGACCATATCATATTTGATAAAACGGGGACCATCACCTACGCTCACCTACAGCACATCAGCTGGGAGGGAGAGCCCCTTACTACCAAGAATATTTCGCTTATTTACAGCCTAGTCCATCATTCCACCCATCCTGTCAGTACCTCCATCAAATCTTATCTGGAGGGGCAGCCCACAGAGATTTTTCAGGTAGAATCCTTTCAGGCAGAGAAAGGAAGGGGACTAAGTGCAAATATCCAACACTCACATGTAAGAATAGGGAAGGCTAACTTTGTGAATGTGAACCAGCTGTATAAGCCTTCCCAAACGCATGCGTTTGTGAGTATTGACCATGAAGTGATAGGCTGTTTCATCCTGGGGAATACCTACAGAAAAGGATTGAAAAAAATGATAGGAGAATTGGAGAATTATTCTCTAGCCTTAATTTCAGGGGATCACCAGGGAGAACGGACTAACCTGCGTACCCTATTTGGGGAAGGAGTTCCTTTATTATTCCAACAAAGCCCAGAAGATAAACGAGCGTTTATCCAGCACCTTCAGCAGCAGGGACATCATGTTATGATGATAGGAGATGGGCTGAATGATGCCGGCGCCTTGAAGGTGAGTCAGGTAGGAATGGCTATTTCTGATAATAACCTACACTTCTCCCCCGCTTGCGATATTATCCTGGAGGGTAAAACCTTTAGCCAGTTACCAGACTGGCTGCAGTTTGCTAAAACAAGTATCAGCTTAGTAAAGGCTGCCTTCATCATTTCTATTGGGTATAATATCATTGGACTCAGCATAGCAGTGCAAGGGCATTTATCTCCCCTCATAGCTGCCATTTTAATGCCTATAAGCTCACTAAGTATAGTGGGCTTCGGCTTATTAACTACCACCTTATCCAGCCCGAAGAAAGGGGCTGAATGATTAAAATCATGTTGCCCTCTGATAGCTGTCATCCTTCCCATATAAGCGTTCCTGTATGTTTACATACACGATTAAGATGCACAGAACATGAGTGCCCTTTATGTACTGATAGGTTTCAGCTTACTCATAGCCTTGGGATTCTTTTTATCCTTTATATGGGCAGTAAAAAGTGGGCAGTACGAGGATGATTATTCTCCTTCTGTCAGGATGCTGTTTGAAGATGAGTCCTTAGCTGATGTACCTACCTCTAAGGCCAATCAGAAACCACTTGATCTATGAGTTCACACGCTAACACTTTATGTAATTCTCCTGTAGGGATATTAGAAAAATTCAGTTACGATAATGTAACAGTTAAGAACTTTGCGTTTGCCACTGTTTTTTGGGGAGTAGCGGGTATGACAGTGGGGCTAATTATAGCCATTCAGATGATTCTCCCGGAATTAACAGATGGTATTGAATACCTTTCTTTTGGTAGGATCAGGCCCCTGCACACCAATGCTGTGATTTTTGCTTTTGTGGGTAATGGAATTTTCATGGGCGTCTATTACTCCCTTCAGCGGTTATGTAAAACCCGCATGTGGAATGATGGCCTAAGTAAACTCCATTTTTGGGGGTGGCAGCTCATCATTCTCTCTGCCTTAATTTCCCTTCCTATGGGGATTTCTTCTGCTAAGGAATATGCAGAGTTAGAATGGCCCATAGACATTGCTATTACTCTGATCTGGGTAGTCTTCGGGATTAACATGATCATGACCATAGTGAACAGGAGAGAACGCCACATATATGTGGCCATATGGTTCTTTCTGGCTACTTGGATCACAGTAGCTATGCTTCACATAGTCAATAACCTGGAGGTACCTGTAACCTTAACAAAGAGCTATCCTATATTCTCAGGGGTTCAGGATGCCTTAGTACAGTGGTGGTATGGACATAATGCAGTGGCATTCTTCCTGACTACGCCTTACCTGGGACTGATGTATTACTTTGTTCCTAAAGCAGCCAACAGGCCGGTTTACTCCTACAGGCTGTCTATTATCCACTTTTGGGCTCTTATTTTTATTTATATCTGGGCAGGTCCTCACCACTTATTATATACTTCTCTCCCTGACTGGGCCCAATCACTAGGTACTGTATTTTCTATCATGCTTATAGCCCCATCTTGGGGAGGCATGCTTAATGGACTACTGACCTTAAGAGGTGCCTGGGACAAAGTAAGAACAGATCCTGTCCTCAAGTTTCTAGTAGTAGCAGTTACGGCCTATGGGATGGCCACCTTTGAAGGGCCTATGCTATCTATCAAATCTGTAAATGCTATCAGCCACTATACTGACTGGACCATAGGGCATGTGCATGTAGGTGCCTTAGGATGGAACGGTTTCCTCACCTTTGGGGTACTCTACTGGCTTATTCCCCGCATGTGGAAGACTAAGCTTTATTCTATCAAGCTGGCTAATTCACATTTCTGGATAGGCACACTCGGAATCATTGTGTACTGTATCCCGCTATACTGGGCCGGCTTTACGCAGAGTCTCATGTGGAAAGAGTTTGATGCAGATGGCTACCTCGTATATGATAATTTCCTAGATACGGTCAAGCAGATTCTGCCCATGTATATGCTGAGAGCCGTAGGAGGGGCTATGTACTTAGCTGGGGTCTTTATCATGTTATTTAACCTCATAAAGACCATCAAGGCAGGAAGCTTTACCGCAAATGAGGCGGCAGAAGCTGCCCCTCTACCTAGAACCTATGTCAAGCATAAAAATGAGTATTGGCATAAATGGATTGAAAGACGTCCTGTGCAGATGCTGGTATTTAGCCTGGTGTTAGTGGCCATTGGGGGATTAATTGAAATGGTACCCACATTCATGATAGAGTCTAATGTGCCTAAGATAGCTTCTGTCAAGCCCTACACGCCACTAGAGCTTCAGGGGAGAGATATTTACCTGGAAGAAGGCTGTTATACCTGCCACTCGCAGATGGTGCGTCCATTTAGGTCTGAGACTGAACGGTATGGAGAATACTCTAAGTCAGGAGAATTTATCTATGACTACCCCTTCCAGTGGGGCTCCAAGCGTACCGGGCCAGACTTACACAGAGTAGGAGGAAAGTATCCTGACTCCTGGCACTTTAACCATATGCTAGACCCCAGGGGGATTTCTCCAGGCTCTATCATGCCTGCCTACCCATGGATGATAGAAAACCAACTGGATACTACCACCACGGCAGCCAAGATTAGGACCATGCAGATGCTGGGAGTCCCTTATCCGGAAGGCTATGATAAAGAAGCTAATGTCGATCTCATGAAGCAAGCTGATGAGATTACTGCAAGGCTGGAGAAGGATGGAATTAAGGTGAGTAACGGCAGCGACATCATAGCCATGATAGCCTACCTGCAGCGACTAGGAACAGATATTAAAGCTACTAAGTCAGAATAAGGATTCACTCAGGAATGGGGAGAACCTCCCTGTTACTGCCCTCAACAACATAAGCTATGTATAAAGATGTATTAAGATCCATAGATGACATAAGCCTATTCCCGGTAATAGCTATCCTGATATTCTTTGTATTCTTTCTCTTACTAGGCATTCGAGTGGTGAAGATGGATAAAAAGCATGTCAATAAAATGTCTAGCCTTCCCCTGGATGAGGAAGGAGATTATCCCCCCATTTTTCCACTTTCCTCGAATGGCTAATGCGTACCATCATGAAATCTCGAATATATTCTCTCTTCCTATTTCTGGGCTTTTTCCTACTCAGTACCGGGAGTTTACTAGGGCAGGAGGCAGAAGCCCCTGCTAGCAGTCCTAATGAAGAAATAGTATGGTTTCTTCTGATAGCCATGTTGATTATTGCTGTAGCCTGTTTGGTGCTTACCGTTACCATATGGGTTTTGCTGCTCAAGAAGAAAGAGCCGGTAGCTGCTGAGGAGGTAGAGGTGGTAGCTGAAGTAGTGGAAGAAAAGAAAGTATCCATCTTCAGCTGGGAATATATCCAGCGTAAACTCACAGATGCAGTACCAGTAGAAAAAGAAGCTGACATAGACATGGGGCATGACTATGATGGCATCCGAGAGCTGGATAATAATTTGCCGCCTTGGTGGAAGATTGGGTTTTACATCAGTATAGCCTATGCCATCATTTATATGTTCATGTTTCATTTCTCAGGAAATGAATGGTCATCTATTCAAGAGTATGAGGAGGAAATGGCTGCGGCGGAACTAGCTAAAGAAGCTTACCTAAAGACAGTAGCTAACCGGGTAGATGAAAGCAATGTAAGCCGGGTAGTAGATGCTGCTAGAATAGCTAATGGAGCGGAAATTTATGTAGCTAAATGTGCTGTATGCCATGGACAGCAGGGAGAAGGCGTAATAGGGCCTAATCTGACGGATGCATATTGGCTCCATGGGGGAGATGTGAAAGATGTATTTAAAACCATCAAGTATGGAGTGGAAGCAAAGGGGATGATAGCCTGGCAAAATGAGATTAAGCCTAAAGATATGCAGGACTTAAGCAGTTTTATTCTCACCATGCAAGGGACTAACCCCCCTAACCAGAAAGCCCCTGAAGGCGAGAAACATGTGCCGGTAGAAGAAGTACAGGCAGACTCAGCCGCTACTGCCAATGATTTAGCTATAGCAGATTTATAATATTCACTTAGCACGCTAATAGGGATGAATCCAACCATCAATAAACCCTCTCATGAAGATCCTGCAAAGGATCTTTACAAGAAGTATGGCCCTGAAGCATTCCGGGACTCAATAGGGACCGTGAAGGAGGATGGAAAGCGGAATTGGATTTATCCTAAGAAGCCCAAAGGGAGTTATTACCAGGCCCGCATATGGGTGAGCAGTGTATTTTTGGCCTTACTGAGTATAGGGCCTTTCCTAAGGTGGGATGGACACCCCATGTTTTTAATCAATGTGTTTGAAAGGAAGTTCATCCTATTTGGGGTGATTTTCTGGCCTCAGGATTTCCATCTCTTTGTCTTGGCCATGATAGCCTTCTTTGTCTTTATTGTGCTATTTACGGTCATCTTTGGACGTGTATTCTGTGGATGGGTATGTCCGCAGACAGTGTTTATGGAAATGGTCTTCCGGAGAATAGAATACTGGATAGAAGGAGATGCTAATCAGCAGAAAAAACTCAATAAAGCTCCCTGGACTACTGGCAAGATCCTGAAAAAGGTGGCTAAGCTTAGCCTTTTCGGATTGGTATCCTTCCTGATAGGGAATCTGGTGATGGCGTATATGGTAGGGACAGAGGAACACTCTAAACTGATAACGGAAGGGCCCTTTGGGCATTCTGGCAAGTTCTCCGGGGTACTCATATTCTCAGGTATTTTCTTCTTTGTATTCTCCTACTTTAGAGAACAGGCATGCTTAGTTATTTGTCCGTATGGCCGCCTGCAAGGGGTGTTACTCAGCAAGGACTCCATTGTAGTGGCGTATGACTGGATACGTGGAGAACCTCGAGGGAGAATCAATAAAAAGGAAAAGGTCAGAACTAAAGGAAGCTGCATAGACTGCAAGCTATGTGTACAAGTGTGTCCCACAGGCATAGACATCAGGAATGGGACACAAATGGAGTGTGTGAATTGTACAGCCTGTATAGATGCTTGTAATATGGTGATGGATAGGGTAGGCTTTGAGAGGGGGCTGATTAGGTATGACTCACATCACGGCATAGCTAACCAGCAAAAGTTTAAGATTACCCCTAGAATAATCGCCTACTCTCTGGTCTTAGTAGGGCTGCTTACTGTTTTAGGATTCTCACTGGGAAGCCGCTCAGATGTGGAAGCCACTATTCTACGTACGCCTGGCATGCTGTATCAGGAAACAGCTACAGGAGATATTTCTAACCTCTATAACATTCAGATTGTCAATAAAACCAACACTTCTTTAAAGGTGGATATACAGATGGTTTCTCATACAGGAACCATAAAATTGATCAGTGATTCTCTACATGTGCCTGCTTCCGGTATAGGGAAAGGGGCCATGTTCATAGAGATCCCTAAGGAAGAGCTTGACGGGATGAAAAATAAGATCAAGCTGGAAATCTATCACGGGGAGGAACTTTTGGAAATAGTGAAGACTAACTTCCTGGGACCCCTTAATTAACCAACTAATATCTTACTTATGAGCTGGGGATGGAAAATAGCACTGTTATACATAGGGTTTGTAGTCATGATGCTTGCCCTTGTCTTTGGAACTACTACCACACGGTTTCATCTGGTAACAGAAGATTATTACCAGAGAGAGAAGGTAGTAGATGATCACTTTATCCGAGTTAAGAATGCAGAGCAGCTAGCTACACCTGTTGTTATTAGCTACTTGTCAGAGGCAGAGGAGATCAGCCTGGTGTTTCCTGCCCACATGAAAACAGTTAAAGGGACTATTCTCTGCTATCGTCCCTCTAACTCAGATTTGGATCAGACTATTGAGCTAAAGGTGGATAGTCAGAATGAAGTCAGGCTGGACGGAAGCAAGCTTCAGCATGGGGTGTGGAGAATTCAGGTCAACTGGGAAGGTGATACTACCTCCTTCTTTTCTGAGCAAGTATTAGTGATCCCTTAATTCAGCTGCTATGGAAGTAATGATAATGGCATTTCTGATAGGGCTGGGAGGGAGTTTACACTGCGTAGGTATGTGTAGCCCGCTGTTACTTGCCTTATATGGAAACCAGTCATTTTCTCTCCAGGTAGCTAGTAAGCAACTGCTTTATCATAGTGGCAGGATTACTACCTATGCAGTCCTTGGCGGGATTACTGGCCTACTTGGACAGGGGCTCAGCTTAGCCGGTTTTCAGCAAGGCCTTTCTATCCTTACAGGAGTGTTTATAGGAGTAGGCGCATTAGGCGCCATGAGCCATTCTGTAGCAGTAATTAGGTGGCCTGTTATGGATAGGCTGTTACTACGCATAAAGAAAGCTATAGGATACTTTCTCCATCAGGGGAAATCAAGCTCTCGCTTTGTACTGGGAATTTTAAATGGCTTTCTCCCCTGCGGTCTCATTTACGTAGGCCTCGGAGGGGCCATGACTATGGGAAGCTATGAGAAGGGAATGCTGTTCATGATTAGTTTTGGGGTAGGGACTATGCCTTTACTTTTCCTAACTACCTATTTAGGTACTCTACTAGCTCCCACTTTCAGACAGAAGCTAAAACCTTTTATGCTGGGAATTATCTTGGTATTTGCTGTCTTACTCATCATCAGGGGGTTAAACCTGGGGGTTCCTTACCTAAGCCCTGACTTATCTGGTCCCCCGGATGAGATTACCTACTGCGAAGAGTAGAGTGAGAAAAGTCATTTTTGACTGTAGGTTTTCTCATGTGTCCTGAGAAGGGGTGTTTCTACCTTGGGTATATCAAGCATAAAGAAATGAAACACTTAGCGCCTTCTACACATACAATATACTATCCTGATACTCTGGGAGAATTGGTGGCGGGGATAGGAAGTAATGAACTGAAAAGGATCAAGCGGAAGCAAACGGAAAGTAATCCTTTACTTGAGGAAATCGTGAATCGTTTGGTAGAAAGGATGAAAGAGTTTCCTGATGAGTTATTGGCTTCCAATCAGGTTCTAGATGAATCTGGAGAATATGAAGCAGCGCTCATGAAGATTTTTAGTAGATAGTAATTAGTGTACAGTCTGGCAGGTGGGTTGATCGAACATATCTTACCTATAATGTCCAAGTCGATGATTTTCTTATAAGTCTACAATTGTCTTTAAACCCTCAACATCGATTGCCCATCTGCTTTTTTTAGCCCTCCTAAGTCTTACTTGATAGTTACCTCTGCACTATTTTCTCATTTACCCCTAATTAGGTTGTGGGCTAGTTGGGTGAGTTCTCGGGTTCTTCTATTAATGTGATACTGCTTTTGGATGTGTGCTCTGGCTTTCTGAGACCGTATCTTCTTTTTGGAACGTATAGCCTTTCCTATGACCTCTTGACATAAGGTGTCATTTCTTTCCTTGAGAATAAATCCACTGTCTCCTACTATATCAGGTAAAGCTGTTACATTAGAGCCTATGGGCACACAGCCACACATCATAGCTTCGCAGATAGCATTGGGATGGCCCTCTGATATGGAAAGCTGAAGGTAAAACTGATGCTTCTGGTATAAAGCCAGGATTTCTTCATTAGGGGTGGGAGGGACTAGGTTTACGTTCTCTGGTACGTCCTGCTCTTGTTCATAGTCATAGCCTACAACGGTAAAGACCGCCTGAGGATAATGGGGCGCTACTTTGAAGATGAGGTCTATTCCTTTGAGAATGAATCTTCTCTTATCTATGATATAAGCTACTGTGATAAAGCTATTGGGAATTCTCTCCCCTGCTGGTTTCCATTTTTCTGGATCAAACCCATAAGGGATGGTGGTAAAAGGCCGTTTAAGGCCTTTTACAAAATGCTGGATTCCCTGTTCCGCCTGATCCCCTTCATAGTAGGTATCTTTCCTGTACATGAGGCTAGCATGTACAGGGGCTATGTGATGGGAGAGTCTGAAGGATATACCAGTAAAATACCCCATAGGCTGCCTGCTAAAGTTCCCATAGCCAAAGGAGGGGAAAGATACACAGTCTGTACCAGCAGAAATAATCTGGATAGGTTTCCCCCATATTCTTCCAAATAATCCTGGGAGAAAAGAGTGATAGCCCGAGAATTCACAAATGATCAGTTTAGTTCCCCAAATGTGTAAGAGGAGAAAGAAAAACTGATGGCTGAACCTGTAAAACGTTAGGAACTTATGTTTGGCATCAAAACGGTGAGTAGATACCCGAAAGTTCCTCTGATAAATTTCTATGTCTTTAGCTATAAAGGTAGTGAGGCTAGGGTAGAAAATAAGAATTTTTGCTGGGCGAGCCTGCATGAATACGCTACTTGGGATCTATATCAAAATTAGTGTAAAGGTTAAGTTCCCGTGAAAGGCTTCGGAGAATAGCATTATGGGAATTAATGTTGTTTACCATGTCATTGTAGAGGGCGTCTATATTACTATTGATCTGGGTATACGAGTCCTGGTATGTGGCTAAGGTCTGGTACGCTTCCTCCTCATCTATCTTATTCTTCATTACTTTATTCTCCCATTCATTAAAGCCATACACTGTCTCTACAAAAGCGCCCTTTTCTTGGGTAAAACGCTCTTTAATTCCATCTCTTTCGCTAATTACATTTCTGTATTGGCTTCTTAAATTAGATACTTTTTCTCCTCCATAGGTCTTACGCATTCTTTCATTAATCACTTCCAGGTCCGCTACGTATCTTCTTTGGGTAATTCCCAGGTTTCTGTCTATAAAGGAAACCTTCTCACTAAGTTCCATCCATTGGGGTTCTAATCTTTTTATCTGATTAATGAGGGATAAATCTTCCCCTCCGCAGCTGGAGACCAGTATGCTACAGCTTATACATAAGAAGAGATAAAAAGAAATAATGTATCTACGCATGTTTAAAAACTCTTTAGTCTACCTCCATCCACGGGAAGATTGACGCCATTAATATACGCAGCAGAAGGCGAAGCCAAAAAAGCAATTGCTGCGGCTGTTTCTTCCGGGTCTGCAAACCTGGCTGCAGGGATGGACTGTTCCCATTGTTGGGTCATATCTTCGTAAGATATTCCTGCCTCCTTAGCCCTGACTTTTATCAGGTCAAACAGTCTTGTGGTTTTAGTGAACCCTGGCAGGACGTTATTGACCGTAATCCCAAAAGGAGCTACTTCCACTGCCAGCGTCATAGCCCATGAGTTTACCGCCCCACGGGTAGTATTGGAGACGCCCAGACCAGGGATAGGTTCTTTAACGGAGGTAGAGATAATCTGGATAATTCTCCCATATCCTACTTTTTTCATACCTGGGAGAACCGCCTGAGCTAAAATCTGATTACACAGGAGGTGCATCTGAAAGGCCCTCAGAAACTGCTCGGAAGTAGCTTCAGTGATAGGCCCCCCTGGAGGGCCGCCGGTATTATTAATAAGGATATGGATGGGAGTAGCATCAGCTAGAAAATTATCTATAACCTCTCTCAATAGTTCAGGCTGAGTAAAATCAGCTACCAGGTATTGATGGTCCTGGGAAGCTGCAGCAGGAAGTTCCTTAACCACTTCCTGAAGCATACTTTCATTACGGGCTACAAGAACTATTTCTGCTCCTAAACTAGCTAGCTCCACTGCAGTAGCTCTCCCTATCCCTTGAGTACTTCCACACACGAAGGCCTTCTTTCCTTGAAGGTTGATATCCATGGATTTCTACTTTCAGGCGAAGGTACTAAATAATCTCAGCACATAGTGAGGCCCTAACATTTAGGGAACTTGCTCACCGTTTATAGCTAATAGGAAAAGAAAGCGATCTCGAATCAATGGATAAGCTTGCTGTTAACGGGGTATTTAGCGCTAGATAAATGAAAATAGGTCGAAAAAAATAAAAAATAGGCCGATCCCAAATATAAGGAAAAGGATATTTTGCTACATTTGTTATTAAGAGCTGGTCTAATTAAAAATAGCTATTCTGTTACGGGACACGGAGGTTATTCATCAGGCTGCTCTATTTCTACTAGATTTTCATGCTAAAGATAAAAGGTGATTACTACCTGAAAGCTTATATATAGCATGATAAAAAATTTTATTTTTTCGAATTAGGTTAAACCAGGATACTTAGTTAATAGTTCAGAAAACATGGTAAGCTTGAGTCTGGCTTGTATGTTCTTATCAGTATACTGTTTGTATGCTGTATCTGATAAAGTAGAATATGATAAGGAAGCCATTATGGTCTTTCTGTCAGGTCATGGTTTACTAACAAAGGGACTTGTAGGCATTTTCGCCCTCCTTGGGTTCTGGATACTAAGCTTTATCGTAGGGACCACAAATGGTATTATTTCAGGTGCAGTCCTTTGGAGTGTTTTGGCCTCATTAGTATTATTATTTGCCCCCTTTAAGCGTGTCAGATTATTAGAAGTAGGGCTACTCATAGGGGTAATCGTAGCCATAGAATTATCCCTCTCACTGTAACTTAGCGACAAATGCCTGCTAAAAAGAAATACCTTCATCAATCATCATGGGCCAAGGCTGGTAAGTTTACGGCGGCCTTCTTTGGAGGATTATTCGCTGCCATGGGACTGCATATGGCTGCTGCCCTCTGGATGGATATGCAATTGGTTTTCTCCACTACTCTGTGGTCATTTTTCATTATCTGGCCCCTTTTTATGCTGCTAGTCTATTGGATAAAAAAGCCCTGGGTTTCCTGGGCTGTCATGATGGCTATTTGTCTATTCTCAGGCGTATTTATATATCTCGGAAAAATATAGTGCTCCCTTCAGTTTCTTTTTAACAATCTATCAACCATGGCAAAAGATAGAAGAAATTATAACGTATTCTTCAATACCCATACGGTCAGTGGCATTGTGATCAGTGTAGGCCTGTTTGTATGTTTCTTTGCAGGAGCTTTCGCCCTCTTCCTGGATGAGATTAATTACTGGGAGGCTAACGCCAAGCGAGAAGCGTATATCATAGATGTTGACTATGAGAGGCTTCTATCTATAGCTGAAGAGGAAGGATATGAAATGGAGGGGAGAGATATTTTTATGCGTTACCGAGAGGGAGCAGAAAGTTATCTTCAGATAAGTGGACAAGCGCTCAAGCCAGCCCCAGCAGACAGCACTAGTGAAACCGTAACTGATGAATCTACTGAGGCTACATCTGATGAATCTACCGGAACTGTAGCTAGTGAAACGGTAGATGAGGAAAGTATAGCTGTGGTAACCACGTCTGATGAAGCTACAGAGGGGACGGAAGAGGGGACTTCAGTTGAACCTGAACCTCTCTCGGCTGGAGAAGTGGAGCTTGCTAAACAGGATTCTATTGCCAAAGCATCCTTTTTCCTAAAAGTAGACCCTACCACCTATGAGGTTACTGCCCGAAAATTTGATAGAAAAACTAAAAAGCTGGGGACCTTTCTATACCACCTCCACTATTTTAGACAGATTCCTGCTGTAGGTATCTATTTAGCGGGACTGGTAGCGCTCTTCTTTGCATTTGCCATATTTACTGGGATCATTGTCCATTGGAAAAAAATTGTTTCTAACTTTTTCACCTTTCGGTTAAAGGGTAGCGTAAAGAATCTCTGGACGGATGCTCATACTGCCTTAGGAGTAATAGGGCTACCATTCCAGTTTATGTATGCTATAACAGGTTCCTTTTTTGGATTAATCATTGTCCTGTATGCCCCATTCTTGTTTATCCTCTTTGATGGCGATCAGGAAAAGCTTCTCCAGTATTTCAGACCCTCTGCTGAAAGCGCAGAAATAGCTGCTCTGCCGGATGTAGGTGAAGTAAGTATAAATACACTCGCATGGGAAACTACGGCTGAATTCCAACCCTCTGAGGTAGACTATATTATCATTCAGATTCAAGATTACCAGACTGAGGATGCGCAAATGGTGGTAACCACCCAGTTAGATGGTAAGGAACACTTCATTGCAATGACTAACACCACCTACCGCCTAACTGACGGAGCTGAAATAGGGCACAAGGCATTGGATGAAAATACCTATGCGGAGGTAGCACCCTTAACTATCTCACGCTTGCATTTTGCCCAGTTTGGCGGATACCTTATTAAGGGCGTATACTTTATACTTGCACTGGTAACCTGCTTTGTGATTATGTCAGGGGTAATGATTTGGTTGACTGCCCGTGACATGAAAATGTATGCTCACAAGGCTAAGTTCAATAAAAATGTAGGTGCTATTTACATGGGCTTGTCCATGGGCCTCTTCCCTGCTGTGGCTTTATTCTTCTGTATGGTAAAGCTATTCCCACTGGAGATGGAGAATAGATATGATATTATGCCCGCCATCTTTTTTGGCTTCTGGCTAGCATTTACCGTGTATGCCTACTTTATCAAAAGTACCTTTAAGATTAACAAGCATGCACTATTTCTTGCAGGAGGGCTGGGGGTAGTTATTCCTGTACTAAATGGTCTCCAATCCGGCTTATGGTTCTGGAAAGCCGCCCAGGAAGGATATTTAGATTCTCTATTCATAGATGTAGCCTGGCTGGTGATGGGAGTAGCCTCCATCTTAACGGCATGGTATGCTAAGCCTGTAGTGGCTGCCAAAAAAGTGCGCAAGAAGCCGGTACGGAAAGAGCCTGCTGAAGCTGTAGAAACAGATGGAAGTGTACCCCAGCTGATCACAGATTAAAGCGGCAAGTCTTACTTACGGAAGTCTTTAAAAGTATAGTTTCTAAAGGAAAGACATATCAGGAATCCTGGTGTGGGGAGTTAGTGCTACTTCTAAGTGCTCTGATCCACCTGTGAGATCAAGTTGAACTTCATTTCGACTATTATTGTAGCTGTACAAGCGCTTGTTGATCCAGATAAAAGAATGGAGTAGCGGGGTTCTAGCATATGCTCCTACCCATAAAGTCTAAAGAGGCGAAACAGCGAATTACTGAAAATATATCAGCAATTCTCGGTTTAGCAAATGGTTTAATATAGTATTCATAATCAAATAGTTACCACTAAAAATCTCAGCTTGAATGAGGAGGAATTATGATGTATGTAGGCGGGCAGGCCGTTCCTCCACGGGTTGTGGGAGGCTTATAGGGATGCATTGGAGGGACAATGCATTTTTGGATACTCTTTTTGCTTTGGAAAAAAGTATCTCAGGCTGAAGGCGACGTAACACTATTAATTGATTATCAGTAAATTAACTTATGTAAAGTAGATAAAACCTAAACAGCGAATTACTGAAAATATATTCCCTTCCACTGTAATCTCC
>JBCCLI010000073.1:0-21232 GCA_039026975.1 Bacteroidota bacterium
CCCATTTGGAAACCCGTCCTATGTTCCACTGGACAGATAAGCGTATCAGAGGCCATATCTGTCTTTGCTATATCACATATGCGCTATTGGCGCGCTTACAAGTAAAGCTGGAAAAGAAGAAGTTTCCCCTCAGTGAGAAGAATCTCAGAAAGCTCTTAAGCAAGATGCAGCTGAGCCACATCATCAATGACAAGAGAGAGTATTACCTACGATCGGCCCTCTGTGAGCAAAGTAGGGCTATGCTTAACAAGCTAGGTAAAAAGCCCATTCCCAACATAATTCCTAAGAAGCTGACACACAATTACTTATAAAAAAGTTGTGGGGCACCGGAAAATATTAGTTACCTCATTATCAGTACCTTATCTCAAAATCGTGTCAAACTCAAGAAAAAGTTCATGAGAAAAGCCTATGACGAAGAAAGAAGCTGGATAGAAGTGTTTCTTTCAGATTTAGATGAGTTAGCAGCAGCAGGAATTACCCATCCAGATGTGGAAAAAATTAGGGCTTTGTTGAATGGAGATTGAGATCAAGATATTTTCTTGAGTAGGCGGATAAATGTTCTCTGCTTACATCGAGCACCTATGGACAGGCTGCTTCAGCTGCCTATTAGCAGATACTGACCAGTGCTTATTTCAGCGACTAAAGTCGCCGGTCCATTTTTAACTGTCGGCCCAGATCATGATCTGGACCTGACTACAGGGCTTTTATCCTTTGCGGCTTTGCGGCTTTGCGTGAATCCAAAGCTACTTCCGGCAATTACTCAGATAAACAGTTCTACCTAAACTTAGCCACTACCCTAAAATTCAGCAGACGAGCGGATAGCCTGTTAGGCACGGCAAAGCGATTATTATTCAGGTCTTTAATCCAAATGTAGGAGACGGTATTTTCTCGCTGGAAGAGGTTGAAGATCTCCAGGGTGGCCCAGATGGATTCTATGCCTCTTTTGCCAGTATTGACAGACTTAGGTACAAAGGTGATGAGCTTACTAAAGCCTATATCCACCCGGTGGTAGGCTGGCATATCAAAAAAGGTTCTGTTCTCAAAGACGGTGGGAGGGCCATGCCGGAACCCACTGCCGAAGAGGTAGCTCATATGCACCTTGAAGGTGGGATTAGAAGGGAGTTCATCCTGAAAGTACATGGCAAAGGTCAGTCGCTGATCTGTAGGACGAGGCACTTCCCCCTGCTCATCATCTGCAATGTCTTCTGCCGTTTTCAGGTAACCCAGGCTGATCCATGAATCGGCCCCCTTGATGAATTGCCCGCTGAGGCGAGCGTCTATCCCATAGGCATATCCGGTAGCCAGCCGATCAGGGTAATAACGCAGGCGAACGTTCTGCACCTCATAAGGGATGAGGTTACTCAGGTCCTTATAATAAGCCTCTGAAATCAGGGTGAAGGGGCGCCCCCATGCTTTGAAGGTATAGTCTAAGCCGGCAATGTAGTGGATAGACTGCTGAGGTTGAATGTTCAGGTTGAGGGTTCCGTCCAGCCTTCTGAATTCTCGATAGAAAGGCGGCTGAAAATAAATTCCAGTAGCTAAGCGTAGTCGTAAGTCAGGCCCTCCTTCTAGCTTGGAGGCATCATATACAAACTGCGCCCGAGGGCTAATCATCACCTCATCTATGAGGTCGTAATATACCCCCCTGACTCCGGTGATGAGTTGGGCAGCTCTACCCATTTGGAACTCGTGCTGCAGGAAGACCTTATACAGCCTACTGACCAGGGTAGCTTCTCCCTGGATAAATTCATTCAGCCCAAATCTCCCAAAAGGGTCTACCGCATAGCCTGCGGAGTCTAAGACCGTATATTCTTTTAATTCATCATCTATCTCCTGATACTGGTATTTCATCCCAAAGAGCAGCTTGTGCTTAGCCGTATTTCCAGGGAACCAGTAGCCATTAACCTGCCCACTGACTACGTCCGCCCGCAAGTAGTTCCTGGCATGTCGGTACTCAGAGCCTATGCCCAAATCAAATTCCGACTCATTAAACTCATCAGATCCAAAGCTGGTATTCACCTCTCCCAGTAAATAGCCTCCCTCCACATCAAAGAGTTCATTCTCATCTGTGCGGAAGGCCGTAAAGGTGTAGTTAAACTGCAGATTAGTGGTAGGCTGGTGAGTGAGCATTAAGGCGCCTAAGCCTGTGGTATAGTTAGAGGTCTCTCGCCCTTCAAATCCCGTTCTCAGTCGGAAAGCCTGTTGGATGGTCCCAAAGGTGGTTTCCCGCCCATCCGGTTCAAACTGATACCTGTTCCTGGTCAAGGCCAGAAAGCCAGTAAGCTTTACCCTATCTCGTGGATAGTAAATAGTGCGCGTGGTATCATTCCCTCTTAGCCTGTACTTGGTTTCTTTGCTGGCCGACTTAGGAGTGAAGGTGAACATGCTCTGCACATCCAGAAACTCGGGCTGGTATTCGCCTCGGGTTTCCAGGCTGTTGAGTAAATAGGAGGTGCTAAATCTTCTGGCTCCCAGTAAGTAGGTAAACCGCCCAGGCTGATTGGGTCGTTTTTTACTGGCTGAGGTTCCTTCCAGATGCAGGGACTGGGTTAGGAAGCCGGCTTCTACTGTCCCGCGAAATTTCTCCGGTGTTCGGTAGGTGATATCCAGGACGGAAGAAAGCTTATCTCCGTACTGGGCAGCAAAACCTCCGGTGGAAAACTTGATCTCCTGCGCCATATCTGGATTGGAGAATCCTAATCCTTCCTGCTGGCCATTACGAGAGAGGAAGGGACGGTAAATTTCAATTCCATTGACATATACCAGGTTTTCATCAAAGTTTCCTCCACGCACCTGATACTGGGAGGAGAACTCATTATTGGAAGCTACACCCGGTAAAAACTTGACGGCCGCCTCCACGGAGCGGTTGAAGGCAGGCATTTTGAGAATTTCCTCTGCTTCTATGGGAAATAGCTGTAACTGAGGAGGGTCCTTTCTTTCTTCCAAAATGAGCGATTCTTCCAGGGTCAGTTCCAGCATCTTGACTGGCTTATTGTAGATATAATCGCTGACTATGGTAAGGTCCAGCTGGGCAGGTTCATGTGTAGGATGGGTAAACTTGATGAGGTACCTGCCAGGGGTAAGCGTGATTTCATACAGCCCATCAGCAGCTGTAGTAAATCTAGGGGCTTCCTCATTGACGGATACCTTAACGCCTTGTATAGGGCGATTGTTAGGATCTATCACCTTTCCTTTCACTACGCCCGGAGATTGGGCAAAGGAAAGCTGTAGGAAGCAAGACAGAAAGAGAAAGAAGGATATTCTCAAGAAAATATTCATTAACGCAAATATAGAAGTTTGCCGAAGAAGCCAAGGGGTAATTTTAGGTACATACTGGCTAGTCGTTTGCGGCTTAGCGTCTTTGTGTGAATGATTTTGCACGCCAAGCCGCTAAGACGCCAAGAAGAACCCTATTCATATCGCTGTAGAGACACAAGATTTTGTGTCTCTACCTGTGTCCCATCCCTATCTACACCCTCGTGTATGGTGCCAGATTCAGTTCACTGCTCATTCCTGCTTTCCATTTATGGTAACCCGCATAGGCAATCATGGCCGCATTATCAGTACAGTAGGCTATGGAAGGAATAAAAGCTTCCCAGCCGTTACGCTCACACATAGCCATGAAGTCTGCCCTCAGTTGTGAATTCGCAGAAACCCCACCTGCCAAGGCTAGCTGATTCAGTCCATACTCCTTAGCAGCATCTTCCACCTTCTCTATCAGTATACTCACTATTCGATGTTGGTAGCTAGCCGCCACATCATGTAGGTTCTTCTGAATGTAATCTGGATCTCCCTTTAGGCCATCTCTCAATAGATACAACAAAGCGGTCTTTATCCCGCTAAAAGAAAACTGAAATCTCCCTACCTCTGCCTTTGGGAAAGAAAAGACGGTAGGATCTCCTTCTCTGGCGTGCTTATCCACCTGTGGGCCGCCGGGATAAGGAAGGCCCAGCAGTTTAGCTGCCTTATCAAAGGCTTCTCCAGCTGCATCATCTATGGTCTGGCCTATGATTTCCATCTCAAAAAAACTCTTGACTACTACCAGTTGGGTATGTCCACCGGAAACGGTCAGGTTGAGGAAGGGAAAACTAGGCCTGGGCGCTTCTATGAAATTGGCCAGGATGTGGGCTTCCATATGGTTGACCCCTACCAAGGGGATATCTAAGGCATAGGCATAGGATTTACTGAAACAGATCCCCACGAGTAAGGCCCCCAACAGACCCGGGCCTTGGGTAACTGCCACAGCAGAAAGGTCTCTCCCCGCTATTCCTGCCTCTTCCAAGGCTTGCTGCACCAAATACACAATATTTTGCTGGTGTAAGCGGGAAGCAAGCTCAGGAATGACGCCTCCATATTTAGCGTGGTCTATTTGGGAACTAATCAGATTGACTATGACTTGCTCGTCTTTCATGATGGCCACTGCCGTTTCATCACAAGAAGACTCTATTCCCAATACATATGCCATATCTGATAAATAATATCGTTATTAGCAGATGAGTTTGCACGCCTATCCGCCAAAGGACATTCCCTATACAATTATTAGGCACGTCCTAACAATTACCTGCTGATCTTCACGCTTTTGGCGTTGAGATTGCAGCATCTAACTGAGTAAACAAAGGTAGTAAATGAAATTAATTGTATAACCCAGGTAGATAGTCTAACAATCAGACCGTTAACATCTCTCCTGCTTAGCCATTTTTTGAGAGATAATTCTTCGCTAAGCTGAGAAAATGATTGGCTGCTTCTTCATGCTGCGAGGTTTTCTACAGCTATTTGAATTATGTTAACCTAATCAACCTCTTTATTCCCGTATACCTAAATCAGGTATCAGGATACCGGACAAATGAAACGCAGGAGGATACTCACATATATCAATAGAAGCATTTTCATTCTGCTGGCAGGAACTTTTCTGCTGGGTATTCTGGCTTCCTTTGCTGTCAGCCTTCCTCCCGTTCAAAACAGACTGGTAAGACTTGCACAGTTTATTCTCCAAAGAGAACTGGGAGCCAAGGTAGTGGTGCGGGAAGTAGACCTGGGCTTACCCACCCATGCCATCCTGGAAGGAGTAAGCGTATATGATCAGCAAGGGCAGGAAGCCATCTACTTAGGAGAATTTCGCTTAAATGCCCTGACCTTTTCGTTGGCTAGCTTCATCTTCAATAGAGAAGAATCTCAGGAGCTATATGTAGACTATCTCAAGCTACATCAGCCCGTCATCAACCTATATAAGCGAGAAAAAGACGGAGAACTCAACATCAATTTCCTCTTTGGGGAGAAACAAGAAAATGATACTACCCTTACAGGCAACTCTCTCCGGCTTCGTTTTCCCAAAGTTAGCATCACTGATGGCGTCATTCGGCTGAGGGATTCTACCCACGCCCGTAGGGACTCTACCTTTGATCGAAGAGTCAATTTTCAGAATCTACAAGTATCTAATCTGCAGGCAGATTTAGCCCTCACTTTTTATCATGGGAAAAAATGGGCGACAGAAATCCGCAAGATGAGTATGTTTGAGGACTGTGCCAGTTTTCAGTTGGAGAATCTATCCGGCAATATTCAAGTAGATTCTCTTAAGAGAGACCCTTTTGTGTCAGTAGAAAATTTTATTCTCCAGGCAGAAGGTAGTAGAGTGAATATGGACGCTTACTTTCCGAAGTCTACTTTCGGAGATATTTTCGGGGAGGATGGAAATGCAGGGTTTATGACTTTGAGGAATTCTACTATCCGCTTTGGGACCATCTCTTATTTTCTTCGAAAGCCCCTGGAGTTAGCAGGTGCAGTAACAGCCAGCGGAAATCTCAGAGGAAACGTCAAGCAGCTACAAAGCTCCAATTTACGGCTAGCCTATTTAGACAGTACGCGCCTGAACGTGGATATCAAACTAACCGACCTCACGGAGGTAGAAAGGCTAGACATGGACATCCAACTGTTGAACTCCAAGCTAAGGCTAGATGAAATAGATAGCCTCCTTACCCATGTAACCTTTCCGCAGGGATTACATGAGATGGGCACCCTGGATCTGGACGCTCATTTTGAGGGGACATACTATGATTTCCAGGTTCAGACCAACATTAACTCTAACAAGGGCCAACTGGACGGACAGCTAAGTATGTTCTTTCCCCTAAATGATTCTGCTAATACCTACTCCGGCGCCTTTGCTACCACTGACTTTGATTTGAATACCCTGCTGGGGCTGGAGGGAAATATTTCAGATCGGCTGAACGCCAGATTTGAGGTCAATGGTCAAGGGTATTCCTTAACGGAACTAGCAGGTAGGTATGAAATGTGGGCGGGGAATTCAAATATATTGGGGTCAGTCATAGATTCTAGCCATATACAGGTAACGGCCTTAAACCAAAACTTGAATAGCCTCATAGATATCTGGGACAGGCAAGGCATAGCCCATACCACCTTCAAGTGGGACTTGAAGGAAACCATTCCCCGCTACCAACTGAAGGGGGAGCTTAAATCCATGGACTTACAACAGTTTGGCGTAAGCCCTACCCCCATCTGGATAGATACCCAGTATGAGGTAGACATGCGGGGAGAAAGCGTATCAGAGTGGATTGGAAATTTAGCCTTTCAATCTTTTTCTGTCTACAATCCACTTACCAATAAAAGGATTCCTTTCCAGTCATGGAGCCTAAGCGCAGATACAGCCAGCGGTAGCAGACGGCTGAACCTGAACAGTGAGATGGGTAAGGTCAACATTCAGGGAGAATATACCTATGAACAGGCTATAGACAGAGTGTTTGCCCTCATCAAAGAAACCAGGCTATATTTCAGTAACTCAGATAGCTTATTGAATGATTATTATGAGCAGAAGCCTACAGAGCTGGAGTCGGTATCCTTTGGGCTTACCTGTGAAACCTATGAAGGCTTAAACCCCCTACTGGAGGTATTGAACCTACCTCTAGCGGTATCTCCGGGTGCACAACTTTCTTCCAGCCTGAGCTTTTCCGCTGCCCATTTTGCAGACATTAATATTTCGGCGGACTCTATCAGCTATAATGGCCAAAGATATCTGAATCCCCAGAGTAATTTATTCCTGGCCAAATTCCCTGATAGCACGGAGGTGGACCTGGCCGGAGAGGTCCGTGCAGATACTATGTATATAGGCCCCAGCCTCAAGCTAGAGGACGTATCTGTAAGTATGGATGGGGCAGGTAGTTCTATAGAGAGCTTTGTCTTTGCCCAGCAAAAGGCTGTCAATAACCGATTACAGATCAACCTGCTGACTACCTTTTTTGAGAATGGGAAAATAGCTTCCCGGATGGACTCTGTAAACTCCTACCTGGTAGTGAACAGAGATACCTTCTCCGTAGGAAACAAGAATCAGTTCTCCTTTTTTAATAAACGCCTGGAGGTAGAGAACTTTGCCTTAAGGCATTTGGATAGATCCTTGCTGATGTATGGAGCTATTTCTCCAGACAAGGATGATTTCCTGGAAGCAGAACTACTCAAACTGGAACTTACCCCTTTAAATGAAATTTTAGGGATAGAGCAGAAAATATTAGGGCAGGTGAATACCCATATCATATTCTCTTCTCTATTGGCCAAGCCTTATGTGCTACTAAAAGGGAGTATCCTGGACTTCCGATTGGATGGATATAGGTACGGAGATATACGATTTAATTCTGACTGGAAGGATGTAGAGAAAGAGCTATATCTGGATGCCAAAATAGTTCAGGACGGGGAGGCTACTCTCAACCTATTAGGCTATTACCGACCGGAAAATGAGGCCTCTGCCCTGGCCTTCAGGGTACTGACCCAGAATCCCTTCCCACTTGCTTATATCACCCCTCTTGTGGATGGACAATTATATGATCTGTCAGGGGAAGTAGCGCTGGAGTCATTTACCATACAGGGAAGTCTTGATGATCCTATTATTTCCGGGACAGGACACTTTGAGAATGCCACCTTTGGGATAGACTATTTCAAAACCACCTACTCATTTAATGCCAGCATAGAGTTCGATAGAGATAGAATCACCTTTCCCCGTATTAAGCTCACCGACAAGTATAACAGAACAGCAGATCTGTATGGCGTAATCAAACAGCGTGGATTTAAAGAATGGGACTTTGACTTACAGATGGACAGGGTAAGGGATTTCCTTATCATGGATACAGAGAAAGAAGACAACAACCTGTTTTATGGGAAAATTTACCTTAAAAACGGAATAGCTTCTATTACGGGGGACCTGGATAAGCTAGACATACAAGCTTATGTCATGGCAGGCGCTAACAGCATTCTTAAAATTCCGGTTTCGGAGAATGATATCATAGATAGGCCTGAGTTTATTCAGTTTGTAGGGGATGAAGTAGCTGCCAATATCCAAAGAAGTACTGGGCTAAAGGGATTCCAGCTAAACCTAACCGTAGCAGCCACAGAAGAAGCTCAGGTGGATCTCATCTTTGATGAAAAAGTAGGAGATATCATCAGAGGCAGAGGGAACGGTACCCTCAATCTCAATATTGATAAAAATGGAGATTTTTTCATGTTCGGCAACTATGAAATAGCTGAAGGAGAATACCTCTTCACCTCTCAAAATATCATCAATAAAAAGTTCAGTGTGAAAAGAGGGGGAACTGTCACCTGGTCAGGTGATCCCTATGATGCCCAGCTAGATCTGTTTGCCGCCTATCCCGTCTATGCAGACATTAAAGAACTGATACAGTCAGAGAATTCTCTCCGGATACCCGTGAACGTGCTCATGAACTTACAAGGCTCTCTCCTCCAGCCTGAAATTAACCTGTCCCTAGAGCTACCTAACCTCACCAATCAGGAGGCCTCTCAGATCATTTCTTATGTAAAGACCATTCAGTATGATGAGCAGGAACTAAATAAGCAGGTATTTAGCTTGATGGTCTTTAACCGTTTTGCCCCCATAGGGGGATCTTTAGGGTCTGAACTGGGCAATACCGGGGTTACTACCAGTGTGTCAGAACTCATTTCTAATCAGGTAAATTACTGGCTTTCTCAAGCTATGAATGACAAGCTAAGTGTCAATATTAATACCAATAACTTTCAGGATGTCAATCTCCTGATTTCTGCCAAGCTGTTTAATGACAGAGTAAGAATAGAGAGAAACGGGGCTATAGTAGCTACGGATAGGTCTAATGCCTCCCTCGGGGATATAAGTGTGATTATTAAACTGCTTCCTTCTGAACAGCGGGTATTAGTCCCGGGAGAACGACCAGGCGAACTAGTTTTAGAGGTATTCAACAGAGAAAGCTTGGATGCCAGCCTCCAAAACACCAATCAGACAGGGGTAGGTGTATTCTTCAAGAAAGACTTCGATAACCTGATAGACCTCCTTAAGAAGCGGAAAAAGCCACTAAACAAGAAGAAATGATAGGATTACAGCATATTTCAGTTGAGGAGAATGATTCCCTTTCCTGTGGCTTATGTCACAGTCTCTTTTTCCTTTACCTAAGACCACGGAGGGAGCCTACTTTTGGATCATCCTTATCTCCATTTAGTCAGGATAACAGTTAGCTGGCATTTTGTACCTACCGCAAATTATCCTGCTAATCAGGTATTTCTCTTATCTCTCACAGATAGAACAACGCTTATACAAGAACCAATGCTGTGTTATTGAGTTGTTTTGGCAAAGACTTTTAGGAACTGAATAGGACTCGCTACCAGATGTAAGAAAAATCTGTTATTCTCACCCAAAATTTACAGGCTTTTTAGCATCCATTTTGGCGATTATCCCGTTTGTATAGGAAACATGTAATCGATTTAGGAAATCCCTCTCATGAACCGGATATTTGTAGCTGTAGATGTAACCAAGATTTCTTCTAACTTAAGCCATTTCCTGACTGACTTAGCAGGTAAATCTACGTTCACAGTTAAGTTTTACACAGCACTACCTGCAGATATTCTCCAATCTCTCCGAAAAAACGAACCCTCACTACTGTTTCATAAACTCCTGAGTGAGCTAGAAGAGAACGGCATCTCCTACGAGATAGAAACCTATGTGAGAAATGATTTTACCTTTATCCAGCATGCTTGTACTAATGGTGAAACAGACCTCCTACTCTCTCAGTCTAAGAGCAGGTACCAACTACACAGGCACTGGCACTCCAAATTGGATAAGCATAATACTACTTGTTCCTTTCCCCCTACCTTAATTATTCCCGCTAAAGGACCTCTGGGAATCATCAGTCATATTACTTATGCAGTTGACTTTGATGATTATGACCAGGAGATTATGGATAGTATCATCTTCTTAGCTACCATTTTTGATGCTAAGTTGACCATCTTCCATATCAATACACCTGAAGAAAATAGAAAGGGTAGCTATGTAGAAAGTCTGGAAAAGACCATTACGGACACATTGGACTACCCAAAGGTGTATTACAAATTTTTTGATGACAAAGATCCCTTCACTGGCATCCAGAAGTTTCTGTCCAACGGTAATACCCAACTACTGGCTATGATCAACCGGAAAGAGCTGACCTGGAAAAACCTCTTCTCTGAAAGCAGTCTCACCCGAAAAATGGCGACTAAAACCTCAGTTCCTCTACTTGCCTTCCATAAGTATGAGTTGAGCGAGGAATAAACCTCAGATAATGCTCACGCATCTTTTATAGACCTGATGGGTAAAAAATCCCTGTAGCTACCACTAAGCTGGGTAAGCAGCATTTTACATCCTACTCCTCCTCTGGATAGGAGAAACCCTCAGGGGGTGGCACTTGGCTTTTATAGTCCCAGAGCTCATGGGTGGGATAGTCGAAGGTGGTGGTTCTACCCTGTTTTTCCTCCAATGTACTTTTCGTATTTCTATACCAATAAGCCATTAACAAGCCAGACAATGCCCCGAAGGCATGGGATTCCCAGGATACGCCTTCCTGAAAGGGAAATAAGCCCCAAAACATCCCCCCATATAAAAATGCGACTATCAGGGAAAGGGCAATAGCTACCTTATCTTTTCGGAAAACGCCACTGAAAAAGATAAAAAAGGCTAGTCCATACACTACCCCTGAAGCGCCAATATGGTAGACAGGTCGGGCGGCTGCCCATGTCCATATGCCTGTGATGAGGTAGATCCAGCCCACTACCCGCCAAAAGATAGGCTTGTAGAAGTAATACAGGCCTGAAAGCAATACAAATAAGGGGGCAGAATTAGCAGATATATGCCCCAAGCCCTTGGCATGAATCCATGGAGCAGCAAAAATCCCTACAGCTCCAGACCACTCTCTGGGATAGACCCCTAAATATCCAAAGTGAACATTCCTTAAGGCAGAATATCCCCAGACCACCCACATAAGGCTCACCCAAATCAGAGCAACACCTACTCCTGTGAGCAGGTCTTTTTCCCATATTATGCCTAACCAGCGTCTCTTACTTATTTCTGTCATAAGATGATGTATCTTTGGATACGATTCAGTAGAGAATAGGGTATACCAGATTGAAAAATTCTCCTAATATCCTCACTATTTCTAACCTACAGGTAAGTTCCCAACTTAGCCAGTACGAACAGCCTATCCTGAAAAATATTTCTCTTTCCATTACTAAGGGAGAAACCGTAGGGCTTATGGGGGCTTCTGGAAGTGGTAAAAGTACTTTAGCCTACACCCTGGCTAACATTCTCTCTCCCCCAAGATACCAAACTGCTGGGGAGATCCACTTTTCCTTTTCTGGTAGCGCTTCCTCCACCCGTCCTGCTGAGATAGCGGGGCAGCTAAGCATGATTTTTCAAGCGCCCTATAAGTCCTTGAATCCTTTGATGAGTTGCGGCGCCCATTTAGTAGAATGCATCAGCCTCCACCAATCCCTCAGCAAGCAGCAGACAGTGGAGCAGGCACACGCTCAGCTGCAAAAAGTACGGCTAGCTTCTGAGACTTTCGGGAAGTATCCTCACCAGCTTTCTGGCGGTCAAATCCAGCGGGTAATGATTGCCTTGGCCCTTAGTCAGCAATCGGAATTTCTGATAGCAGATGAACCTACCGCTTCCTTAGATGTGGATACAGAACAGGCCGTGCTTAGCCTAATCAAAGACCTCCAGCAAGAGAAAGGTTTTACCCTCCTACTCATCACACATGATCTTAGGCATATCCAAGAGTATGCTGATAGGATTCTCCTCTTAGAGCAGGGACAGCTGGTAGAAGATCAATCCATAGACACCTTCAGTCAGGGGGCGAAGAGTATAGCCGGAAAGAGCTTACTTGAAAGTGCATTAATGCTGGAAGAGAAGCTCACAAAACCTAAACGGGCAAAGAGGAAGTTACTCCTCAACGGACAAGATATTTCTGTAGTATATGAGTCTCGAACCACTCCTTTTTCTACTCCCAAGCTGATCCGGGCGCTAACTTCGGTGGACATTTCTCTTTACCAGGGAGAATGTATGGGTATTATGGGGATTTCCGGAAGTGGTAAAAGTAGTTTGGTCAAAGCTATAAAAGGAATGGTCCCCTTGATGACCGGTGAGCTGAGGCTTCATCATCCACCTATTCATATCAGACATACAGATCAACAACGCCCCTTTCCCTTTCATGCTGAAGTTCAGCTCATCAGCCAGTTAAATGAACAGCTTTTTGATCCCAGGCAGAAAATTATACGAGGCCTTAAGCGGGTTTTCCAATTACATGCCAGCAGAAATCCCATGGGATGGGAGGAGACCTTAATCAAAAATAGTGAAGAATTAGGGTTAGGTACCGACTTACTAGACAGGTACCCTCACCAATTATCTGGCGGACAGCTACAGCGGGCTAATATCCTGCGAGCCCTAATGGTACATCCTTCTATCCTGATCTGTGATGAAATCCTCTCCCAACTAGATATGCCTATCAAAACCCAGATACTTAGCTTTCTCAAATCATGGCTTGAGCGAGAAACGCGCGCTATGCTTTTCATAAGTCATGATGAAAGAGAAATCAATCATATATGCCATGATACACTAGTGCTGAAAGAAGGAAAACCTGTCTATCAAGGTGAAGCAGGTAATCATTAATTATCCTCAATTTTAGTTAAGCCTATGCTTGTTTCCAGTGTTAAGTCGCCTTCTCTCAGCCTTCCAAATCAGCCCTTTGTAATCCATTTTGGCATTCGCCCCAACACTTTGTACCGCCAATGCAACGCTGCAAGCCACCCACTATAGGTGGCTTGACGGCCAGCCTACCAGTTACTTATCATTTCAAACAACCTACGCCCTAAGATATACAGGGTCTTTTCTCATGCCTATCCTCCTTCTTTTCACGTCATTCCGTTGGGCCCTCTGGGCATGGAAAGAGGTATCAAACGGAATCTCACACCTCATCTGAGCCCCTCATCCCCTTAGCCAAGGGATACTCCGCTATCCTATGTAGCTTTTAAGAGCCTCATATTCTCCAAAAGAACCACTTATATGCAAATAGCACCATTTCCTTTCGGAAATGGCGCTATTTAGGAGAAGGAAAGCTATTTCTGCTTTATTTAATTCACAATCAGCGTCCTGCTGGCGGCTCCTCTATCAGTTTTGATTCTGATAAAGTACATGCCAGGAGCTAGGTTTTCCAGGTTCCAGCTTTCCGTGTATACACGTACATTATCAGCACGCTCAGCACGCAGGATTCTCCCCTGAAGGTCTATCAAGCTTAATTGTAAGCTTTCTACCTGCTCCAAACTGATAGCTAGGTTGATGCTAGCGGAAGCAGGGTTAGGGAATACTTCCCAGGAACTTACCCCAGCGGCTAACTCATCTTCTAGAGAGGTAGTTACACAGGCTATCCCCTCAACTATGACTGTATCTGTTACCGTACATCCATTAGCGTCAGTTATGGTAGCACTATAAGAACCACCACATAAGCCAAAGTTAAAAGACTGAGCCGTACCGTCATTCCACAGATAAGTATATGGAGAGGTTCCCGTACCAGCATCCGCAGTGATAGTAGCCGTTCCGGTAAAAGGCTCATTCTCATTTGCATTAGGCGTAGAAGAGACATTAGCAGCAAGCGCCACAGGCTCAACAACTGTAAAAGAATCTATAGCCGTACAGTTATTCTCATCTGTTACGGTAACCGTATAAGTTCCACCAGCCAAGCTGTCTAAGTCAGGGGTAATGGCGCCTGTACTCCAGGAATAGCTAAGTTCTCCCGTTCCTCCACCTGTAGAAAGGTTGATACTTCCATCTTCAAATCCAGCACAGGTAACAGAAGTAAGCTGAGCAGAAGTAGAAATGGTATCCGGCTCTACAATGATAGCTGTGGCAAAGGTAGCACAGTTATTAGCATCTGTAACTTTCAGTTCAGCTATACCAGCAGGAAGGGCAATGGCTATGGAGTCAGTTTCTCCATTAGACCATTCATAGGCAAAAGGAGCCGTACCTCCCGTAACGCCAGCAGCAGCAGATCCATCTAGCTCCCCTGCGCAGGTGATATTGGAAATATTAGCTGCCTCTATGCTAATAGTAGGCGCCCCCTGGTTAGCTAGCGTGACCGTAATGGACTCATTACATCCTACTGAGTCCTCCAGGAATACAGTATATACCCCAGCAGCCAGATCACTTACTGTGGAAGTAGTTGCTAGACCTGCATTAGCATCCCATGCATAGCTAAAAGTACCTAAGCCTCCACTAGAAGATACCACAATAGATCCATCAGCTGCCCCACAAGAAGGTTCATTTACGGTGACACTGTTCACAAAAGGATTTTGGGCACAGTTATAGAAGAATCCTGGATCTTCCGTGAAATCCGCTGAAGCGTAATTTACATCGGATACGTACCAGAAGGAAACAGGGGTAAGGGCACTATTACCATCTAAATCCATAAATACAGTAGGTACCGTATAGCCATCATTAGTGGTAATGGCAGTAGGAGAAACCTTAGGCATAAGTACAAAGCCATCCCAAGTAGGATCTCCCTGCGTCCAATTAGTATAAGGAGATACTTTATAGGAATTCAGGTCAAAGGCCCTTCCTATCAGATTAGGCGCTATATTATCCGTAGACCCACTAAGGGTGGTGTCTGTATCTGTCCAGGAGTAGAAAATGACACTTCCATCTTCAGACCTGGAAATCTGCATCCAGGGATCTACTGATTCCAGTAAGGCTGCATCATCAGCATTATTGGGATCTCCAAATTCTCCTCTGAAGGCACTCTGGTTCCCCAGGTACAGCATATTCCATTCTCCCAGATTATCTCTGGTGAAGTCATAAGCATAGATGATAATACCCGATGAAATGGCATAACCGGCTAGCCCATCTCCTCCAGCCAGCAGGGGATTAGCACCAGCATTCCCCACTACGGCTAGCATATGTGGATTACCATCTTTATCTACTACCAGGTCTGTCTGGAAACCTGTAGTGGCTTTACCCGTTCCTGCTGGAAGGGTATCTCCCGAAGCGTCATCTATAAACAGAGCCGACTGTAGAGAGTCTGTCAACTCAGGAAAAGCGCCCATATCAAACTCATAGGGGTCTTCCCATGTATTTCCGCCATCTGTAGTTTCAATAAAGATAGGAGAATATACCGTATCCTGCCCCCCTACCAGATCTCCCAGGAATCCTACATAGCCTGTACTCCCGTCCGGGCTAAAAGCAATATTAGGCGTGGTAAACCTAGCCTGACCATCAAAATTCAGGAAGAAGTCAGGGGTAAGTGTAGCTACCTCTGACCAGTCAATAACACCTGAGGTAGAATTGAATGTTCCCTTGTTTACCACTATACCATCTGTCAGTCCGTCTACTGTTCCGTCAATAGAACTACGGGCTACATACCAGAATTCTCCAGGCACCCTTTCTACCAGTGAGTAGGGTAAATACTGCCCACCATCCTGGTACTGATATATTTCCTGAGTAACTGTAGCGCCTCCGGCAACATCCTGAGCCGTCCCTAAAATATGGCCATTCCATCCTTGGTTATTAGTAGAGAGAACAGGACCTACATAGGCTATGTTCACAGCATCATCAGCTCCTTGAAAAAAGGTGAAATTGGGATACCTGGAAGCCCTTTCAAAGTCTGGGTTAAGCGGTCCATACCCAAAACATCCATTAGTAGAAGAAGAAGCTTCTGCCAAGTCCCAACTTTGGCCTCCATCAGCAGAAATAGAGTACCTGTATATTCCATTTTCCCCTCCACAATCATTGATGTTCTGGCGGTAAATAAAGCCGACGTTGTTTCCCAAGGTACTAAGCTGGTGGTTATCAGATGCCACAAAGGTATAGGCATTAGAGGCCTCTCCTATTTTAGAAATGGTTACTGCACCTGTAGTTAGGATCTTTTCTCCCGCTCTTGGACTCTCCGTGCTACGGGTGGCCTGCTGCCTTAAGGCATCAGCTCCTATCTCTTTCTGAAGAGATTCCAGCGTATAGCTTTTGGTATTAATTGAGGATTTGGGTAAAACCCGCTGTGCTTGCACGTGGAATGACATCATGCACAATACACATGCCAGGGATAAAATTTGTTTCATAAGTACGTAATTATTGTAGTTCTAGTCATAACGGAAAGTCAGATAGATTATGATAATTCAACTTTCCGGACTTCTTAGGTGAAAAGAAAGACCTATTGTAGCTTACTATAACCTGTATATTTCTTTAAAGTTAAGAACTTATCAAGCGAGATAGTATGCTCAAATGCTGTTTAAATGGCTAAATTTCTCACAGATACCTAGCATAAAAAAGTAGACTCCTCTTCATTTTCATCAAGATAATGTGCTATTCTGTCAGAAAACTAGGTAATAAATACTCCCTATCTAGTTAGCTATCAGACAACTCAGCTATTTTAAACATGATCTTGTAAAAAGATTTCCATTAACATGCTTAGATGCTAAACAGAATACCCGATTTTCTCAGACTAATTATAAAAGTGCTAACAACTCAAAAAAGAAATTCCCTAATCCATTAATATTCCACTAACTTTTTTTGAATTATTAAAAGTGGCTCCTATATTTGTTCACTCTAGTTCCCTCCTATGGTGGAACTAGTATATAAAGAATGAGGTGAGAGAACTGGCTCCATGACCCTCTGGCAACCTTCCCAAAGACGAAAGGTGCCCCATCCAGCCCAAAATGGGAAAGATAAACTAGTAACACCAAGAATTCATGCTAAAAACATTCCAGTTAACATTATCTCGCATCTGTCAGAACAGCGCCTCCTGTTGTTGCTGTTAGCAGACTTATACTCTCATGCCAATAGCCATCTTGAAATGGTTATGTAGGTGTGGGCACCTAAATCGTAATCAATTACCATATTTCTTACATAATTCCTATACAACTATGAGTACAAATTATCGTTTCGAGACGCTTCAGCTACACGCTGGACAGGAAGAAGTAGAAGGCACTACCCGGTCAAGAGCAGTACCTGTATACCAGACTACCTCTTATACATTCAAGGATAGTGATCATGCAGCCAAGTTGTTTGCCTTACAAGAGTTCGGGAATATCTATACCCGAATCATGAACCCTACTACAGACACTTTTGAGAAGAGGATAGCGGCCCTAGAGGGAGGGGTAGCAGCTGTGGGTACTGCTTCTGGTCAGTCAGCTCAGTTCTTGGCACTGAATAATGTGCTTCTGTCAGGAGATAACTTTATATCCAGCTCTCACCTCTATGGAGGCACTTATAATCAGTTTAAGGTAGCTTTTAAGCGTCTGGGAGTAGAAGTTCGCTTTGCTGATGGCGTAAATGTGGCCAGCTATGAGCCCTTGATAGATGAAAAAACCAAAGCCATCTATCTGGAAACTATGGGAAACCCAGAATATAGTATCCCTGACTTTGAGGCATTTGCTAAACTGGGAGATAAGCATGGAATTCCTATTATAGTAGATAATACCTTTGGAGCAGGTGGATACCTTTGCCAGCCTATTAAATATGGCGTCAATGTAGTAACTCACTCTGCTACAAAGTGGATCGGGGGTCATGGAACCAGCATAGGCGGTGTTATAGTAGACGGGGGTAATTTTGATTATGGAAGTGGAAAGTTCCCTCAGTTTACCCAGCCCTCTGAAGGATATCATGGATTAGTATTCAATGACATCTTTGGTCCTGCTGGCCCATTTGGAAATATAGTGTTTGCTATTAGAGCAAGAGTAGAAGGCTTAAGAGATTTTGGTCCCGCTCAAGCTCCTTTCAACTCATTCCTCCTGCTACAGGGCCTAGAAACACTTTCTCTAAGAGTGCAGAGAACGGTAGATAATGCGCTGAACATAGCCAAGTGGTTAGATGCGCATCCACAGGTAGCATCAGTGAAGTATGCTGGTTTGGAAAGTCATTCCCATCATGAGAATGCCAAGAAATACTTAACTAATGGATTTGGTGGCGTATTGAGCTTTGTCTTAAAAGGAGATCGAGAAGCAGCTATCCAATTTGTCAACAGCTTGCAGCTAGTGAGCCACTTGGCTAATGTTGGGGATGCCAAAACCTTAATTATTCACCCTTCTTCTACTACTCACCAGCAGTTATCTGCTACGGAGCAGTTAGCCGCAGGGGTAGGACCTACCATGCTCAGGCTATCTGTAGGGATAGAGCATGTAGATGATATTAAGGATGATCTGACGCATGCATTTGAGACTATCAATGTGCCTGTTACAGCATAATCAGAAATTCTGTGTATTTTTCAATGGCTCCAGGCATATGCCTGGAGCTTATTTCAATCAGTAAGGGTATGCATAAGTATGGCTTTTACGGAAAACCTAAGGGGTATTCATCTATTCTAGCAACCAAATTTCTGCGCATAGGTATACGATAGCATGAGTTCAGCCATCCAATATTTTGATTCTCCACAGCCCTTTTCTCTAGAAAGTGGAGATACCCTACCTACCCTCAGGATAGCCTATCAAACCTTTGGAAAGTTGAATGCACAGCAGGACAATGTCATTTGGGTGTGTCATGCCCTTACAGGTAATACAGAAATTGACGACTGGTGGAGCGGCCTTTTTGGAGCTAATAATGTGTTTGATCCGGACCAGTATTTCATTGTCTGTGCTAATATGCTAGGTTCTTGTTATGGTTCTACTGATGCGCTCCATATTAACCCCGCTACGGGTACTTCCTGGTATCATAACTTTCCGCCCATTACCAACAGAGATATGGTATCCGCTTTTGATATGTTGAGACAGCACCTTGGCATACGCTCTATTTACCTCATTACGGGTGGCTCTATGGGTGGACAGCACGCTCTGGAATGGGCTATCTCCTCCCCTACCCTTTTTAGGTATTTGGTGCCTATGGCTACTAATGCCTGGCATTCTCCCTGGGGCATTGCCTTTAATGAGTCCCAACGGATGGCCATAGAAGCAGACCCTAGCTGGCAGACAGCTACAGCAGATGCCGGCCTGATAGGCTTGCGGGCTGCCAGGGCCACTGCCATGATATCCTACAGGTCTTACGAGACCTATCAACAAACTCAGACTGAGGAGGATATCAATAAAACAGATCAGTATAAAGCCTCTTCCTACCAGCAGTACCAGGGCCTTAAACTGAGTAAGCGCTTCCATACCTTTGCTTATTGGACCTTATCCAAGGCCATGGATTCTCATCATGTAGGAAGAAATAGAGGAGGAGCTGTCCCAGCATTAGCACATATTCAGGCTAATACGCTGGTCATCGGAATTAGCAGTGATAGTCTTTTCCCCATTCATGAACAGGTTTATCTAGCTGAACATATTCCTCAGGCTAAACTCAATATTATAGATTCTCTCTATGGACATGATGGCTTCCTCATAGAGTTCGAACCCATCAAACGGGCTGTACAGTCATTCTTGAAAGATTCTCCTGTGACTGCCTAACCATGCTTTGCAGTCGGAAATGAAAGCTAGGGAAGGGAAAGGAGATTGAGGGGTATAGGTAGGAGATCCATCTACTGGACATGGAGTAGCCATACTGATAAGTCCAAGGAGAATGGTATCCTGTTCTATCTCTTCCTTTATCCGCCCATCCGTAAACATTCTCCTAACTTTAGTCTGATGGATCTCCATGACTTTTTTCTCCCTGGCATTCACTGGATTACATACTATAAAACGCTCATGAAAACTATGTAACTCCTGCACCTCTCTCTTAGCCTTCACATCATGCTCATATATCTCAGAAGTATTAATGAAGTGAAACAGGGTGATTCCTAATATGAGAATAGCCAATGTTCTAGCTACGGCTTGATATAGATTTATGGGTTTGGCTGGTACGTAATGCATGTGTGTTAGCTGCTTTTATCTGTCAAATAAGCTGTAGGGTACATTCTGCGCATTTGTCTGTCCACATCACTGATGCTGACTATGCCATCCTGGTTATCATCCATCTGCCTAAGCAGACTAAAACCCTTTTCCCATTTTGAACTCAGGGCGTAACAGTAGTCTTGGCCCATGGCTTCTGGGTGGATCACAGCCAAATAACAGTCCGTGAGCGTCTCAATTTTTCCATATTTCTCCTGGATCATACTTAGGTATTCATGGATTAAATCCAGCTGGTAGTGGGCTGGCATCTTTTGTATATCCTTCATGTATAACCTGGTCCCCAGCCTCCTATTTAACCGCTTTACAGCTGGCACTGAAAGTTGGATGAGGCCCACGTTTCCCCTGAACCGTACCCCCATACTGGCAGGATTAAATCCAGATTCAGCATACATAACTGCCATGAGCCACTCTGGAGCTATCTTCAGGTGCTGAGACACCTGCTTGACTTTACCCTCAAATGAGCCCACATCTTCAATAAATAAAGAGGCGCGTTCCATGAGGTAGAGCGGTTTTATTACCGGTGACTTTACTATCTGGCTGACCGCTGCTGCGTGATCCCCCTGTTGATGGTTCATCCATTCATAGGTGATGAAATTACTAATGAGCAAAAAAACGAATACCCACCCCATCCCCTTAAAGCGCAACACCTGCTTCTGGGTGGAAGGAACAAGGGAAGCTTCACGCTGGTCCCTTTTTCTGGAAGTGGGTCCAAAGAAGTTCATACTACAGATTAAATTAACAGTCCTAACTAGGTTTATTAGCAAATATACTAATTTTATTAGTTTATATGGAATTAATGTTATGGTTATTAGTATATGTGCGTAAAATATTAGCTAAACGAGCACTCCCTTACTGAAAGCCTTCCTGTAGCGCCTTTTCCAATAGCATGGATGTTTGTTAGGAAATTGAATTTTCTCTACATTGAAGTATGTGATTCTTCAACATCTCCCTTGCTTAACCTTCTCAATCACATATAGTATGCGTCGCCTGTTGTCTTTATCCGCTTCCTTCTTTTTGCTACTTTTTTTTTCTGCTTGCCAGCAAACAGCCAGTGAAAGTACCTCCTCTCTGAGAAGTGCGCTCG
>JBCCLI010000074.1:0-21141 GCA_039026975.1 Bacteroidota bacterium
CCTAAGGCATAAGCAAACGTCACTCGTACCCCTGAAGACAGAACTGGGTTTTATAGAGTCTTACGGCTATATGCTAGAGGCCCGGTTTAAAGACCAGCTGAGTGTAGAAATAGAAGTGCCTGGCTCAGCCATGAATAAGCAGATCCCTCCTTTATCTATCCAGCAGCTTATGGAGAATGCCATCAAGCACAATAAGGCTTCTGAAAAGTATCCCCTGACAGTGAGAATAACCTATGAAACGGGAGATAGGCTTAGGGTAGTCAATAATTTACAACCTTTTCAAACTCCACCTTCCAGCAATGGTACTGGACTGGAGAATATTAGAAAGCGGTATGAATTCTTATCAGATGACGTTCCTTCCGTAGAAAAAAACGAAACCCATTTTTCAGTAAACCTACCCCTTATAGCTACCGGAATATGAAGGTAATAATCATAGAAGACGAGCCCTTGGCAGCAGTAAGAATGAAAGAATTACTCCTACGTTATGATGCGGACATGGAGCTGCTGGGTACATTTGTGGGGGTGGAGGACTCAGTAGCATGGCTGCGTACACATGCACAGCCGGATCTGGGATTTATAGATATACAGCTGTCAGATGGGGTGAGCTTTTCCATATTTGATCAGGTAGATATTCGGTTTCCCATTATCTTTACCACCTCCTATGATGAGTACGCTTTGGACGCCTTTGAGGTAAATAGCATAGACTACCTTCTAAAGCCCATTAAATACACTCGCCTCGTTAAAGCGCTTGAGAAGTGGAAAGGGCTTAGCCAAAGCAGCTCAGGCCTATCTGATGCTCAACTCAGCTCCATTAGCTCCCTCCTTCAACAAAAACAGAACCCTAAGTCCAGGTTTATGGTGAAAAGTGGAAGCCAACTAAAAATTGTCAAACGGCAAGAGATAGCCTATTTCTATTCTGACCAGAAAATAACCATACTGGTAAATAAGGAAGGGCGTAGGTATCCTATAGACTATTCTTTGGATAAACTAGTAGAAGTGCTGGATCCAAAAGACTTTTTCAGAGTGAACAGAAAATTCATTATTCACCTGGATGCCGCAGCCAAAATCCACTCCTATTTTAAGGGAAGGCTGAAGCTGGAACTGCATCCTGCTGTAGAAGAAGAGGTGGTTATTAGTAGTGAGAGAACCCCCTTGTTTAAAGCATGGCTAAACCAGTAGTAAGGGGTGGTCTTGCCTATATCCTGCTTCAGCAGAGAAAAATCCCGCTAGGTCCAGGAGAGATTTATTGACAGGAATGAAAAAATCATCTTTGGTTCAAGAAAACCAAACCTGTCATCTACATGCAAAAATTGTTGTTTGTCCTGCCTGTTGTTGTATGTTCATTAACATTAAGCGCACAACCTCATAAAGAATCATTAGGGGTTTTTGTGGATTGTGGTATATGCGATATGAATTACTTGAGAAATGAGCTCGCATATATTGATTACGTAAGAGACCCTCAGTTAGCAGATGTACACCTGCTCGTCACCCGCCAGACTACAGGAGCTGGTGCCGCCAGAGTTCAGCTTGACTTTATAGGGAAAGAAGATTTTGAGGGAATGAACCAGTCCCTTATTTATCAAGCTGAGCCTGCGGAGTCCAGGGATAATTTTAGAAGAGGGTATACCCGTATGGTAGAGTTGGGCCTAGTAGGTTACCTTAGTCATACTACACTTGGAGACGAGATAGAAGTAGATATAAATGTAGCAGATAGAAAGCCCGTTGAAGTAGAAGATAATGATGATCCGTGGGACTATTGGGTATTCAAGGTAGATGGAGGGGGTAACTTCCGCATCCAATCCCAACAAAGTTCTTTCAATGTGAGGGCTGGCCTAAATGCCAATAGGGTCACTGAAGACCTTAGAATTAGGTCTGGCGTCTACCTGAATCAGAATACCCGAACCATCATTAATGAAGAAGAAGAAATTAGTAGTAAGGTTCACCGGAATGGAGCTTATGCCTCCGTGGCTAAGAGCCTAAGTTCCCATTGGTCTTATGGCATGTATACTGGCCTTAGGTCCACTACCTTCAATAATATCCAACTGAATGTGTATGCCTCTCCAGCTATAGAGTATAGTCTCTTTCCTTATGCAGAAGTAGCCAGAAGAGAAATTACGCTTGCCTACAGGGTGGGACCCAGTTTTAGAGATTATTATGAGACCACCATTTATGAGCAAGACCAGGAGATGTTATGGAGCCAGGCCCTGGAATTAGCTGTGCGTATCCGTCAGCCCTGGGGATCTGTATTTGCTGGACTGGAAGGCAGGAACTTTTTCCATGATTTTTCTAAAAACAGAATAGAATTTAACAGTAACCTTAACCTACGTGTATATAAAGGCCTGGCCCTTAATCTGGCAGCAAGTATGGATTTCATTAGAGACCAGCTATCCCTGCCTAAAGGAGATACCAGCCTGGAGGATGTCCTTCTCCAGCAAAGACAGTTAGCTACGGACTATGAGGCTTTCATGTCTATAGGAGTGAGCTACACCTTTGGGTCTACCATGAATAATATTGTGAATACCAGATTATAAGGCTTCCTATTCTATTTTACGTATTAATGTCTATCAGTACGTTTTGTCAAGAAGGTACTGATAGATATTTTTTATGGTAGCCTCCCTATGCATCTGCTAAAATTTTTCTAATTTAGATTCTTACACTACTACACACATTTTATCATGACCCTAAGGACCATCCCTACTTTCCTCATTATCGTATTGCTATTGCCGCTATCAGGCTATTCTCAGTATGATGCTAAAGTTTCTAAAGCATACATGAAAAGAGAAATGTCTGATGATACAGAGGTAGAGAAGAAAATTAGCAGATTGCTCAAGGCAATGACCATTGAGGAAAAGGCAGGACAACTAACCCAGATTACGCATTCATCATTACTAGATTATTCCATTAGAACGGAAGACGGTAGTCCCGGTGATGCCTTTTCCCTGGATACAGCTAAGGTAGAAAGGCTTATCAAAGAATTTCATATAGGAACCTTCCTTAACGGTATAGCTGTCAGCCAGGAAGTATGGTATGCGTACTCCCATGCTATTCAGCGCATCAACCTCAGAAATGACAGGCATGGCATTCCCATTATCTATGGCATGGACCATATGCATGGGGCTAATTACGTAGACAATAGCACCATTTTTCCCCACAGCATTAATATAGGGGCCACCTTCCAGCCTGAATTCTCCAGGAAGGAAGCAGAAGTAGTAAGCATAGAGTCAGTAGATTTAGGCCATCATTGGAATTTTGCGCCTGTCCTGGATGTGGGGAGAGATCCCCGTTTCCCAAGGTATTATGAAACCTATGGAGAAGATCCATATCTCTGCTCCGTAATGGGCAAAGTATACATAGAGGCCCTTCAAGCAAATGAGGCCATTCTTCCTCAGAAGCAAGCGGCTACCGCTAAGCATTTCCTGGGATATTCAGAGCCTAAATCAGGTTGGGATAGGGCACCCTCCCAGATCTCTGATCAATACCTTCAAGAGGTATTTATTCCTCCCTTTCAGGCTGCTGTAGATGCAGGTGTGAAAACCTTTATGATTAATGGAGGAGAAATCAATGGTGTTCCAGTTCACGCCTCCCATAAGCTGCTTACCAAGGTGCTGAGAGACCAGTTGGGCTTTAGGGGCGTAGTGGTTTCAGACTGGGAAGATGTTATCAGGCTGTTTAAAACCCATAGAGTAGCTGAAACAGAAAAAGAAGCAGCCTATCTCGCCCTTATGGCTGGATTAGATATTTCTATGACCCCCTATACTACTGACTTTGCTACCCATGTAGTAGAGCTTGTACAGGAAGGTAGAATTCCGGAAGAGAGATTAGATCTTTCTCTAGCCCGTGTATTAAGGCTAAAGTTTGACCTGGGCTTATTTGAGCGGCCCTACCCACGCAAGGACCGATTTGACAGATTGAAGACAGAAGAACATCTAGCTATGGCTAGGGATGCTGCCCGTGAATCTATGGTGCTAATGAGAAATGAAGGGATACTGCCACTTGATCCTAAGAATACCCAAAAGCTGGTGATTGCTGGGCCTACAGCTAATGTGAAAAGAGTACTGAGTGGAGGATGGACCCTAAGATGGATTCCCGGGCAGGATGATATTTTTCCAGATGATATGCATACGGTTCTATCAGCCATGCAAAATCATTTCCCCTCTACGCGCATGGAGTACGCTGATGATGGGAATATTCTCAGAGCCTCAGCAGGGGCAGATGCTATTCTCATATGTGCGGGAGAATTTCCTTACTCAGAAGGTTCAGGAAATATTTATGATCATGAATTGCCTGAGGGCCAGCAGGACTTAATCAGACAGGCACAGCAAACCGGGTTACCCGTGATCCTGGTGATGATAGCCGGAAGGCCCAGAGGGATGAGTAAGGTATACAGAGGCTGTGATGCAGTTATCTGGGCAGGACTTCCAGGATTTGAAGGGGCTGAGGCCATAGCGGAAGTCCTAAATGGGACTGTAAATCCAAGTGGAAAACTTCCCTTCTCCTATCCCACAGGAGATGGACATTTCTACACCTATGACCATAAGCTAATGGACAAAAACCACTTTGCAGGGCTGTCAGATGAGCGGACTATCATGGCCCCTTTTGGGCATGGATTATCCTATACTAGCTTCACCTACAGTAATCTACAACTCAGTGATACAGTCTTGCGGAAATCAGGAGAACTTACTGTTAGCGTTGACGTAAAAAATACAGGAGATCGTAGGGGGAAAGAGGCAGTTTTATGGTATATTCAAGATGAGGTCGGAAGTATTACCAGGCCGCTACAGCAGTTAAAGTATTTTGAGAAAAAGGAATTAGACGCTGGTGAAAAAATGCGCTTCACCTTTAGGATACTTCCAGAAAGGGATCTGGGATTCCCCAATGGAGAAGGAGAATTACAATTAGAAGCTGGTTTTTTTAAGATTATGACGGGAGGATTAGTGAAGAGGTTTAAGTTACTTCCCTAGGAAGTAAAGAACAGATGTTTTTGGTTTTCATTTGTTTATGCAAGCCTGGAACGGAAAAGTTCCAGGCTTTTTTGTTACCATTTCCATTTTTCCTCCATTAACAGTTGAGCTGCCCAAGGGTAATATTTGGCTAATCAGCTATGCTTTAATATCTTGAACAGAACACAGCCCTAAACCATGAATAAAGAACAACTGCTTAATATGGCCGCCTCAGAGACGGCCTACCTCTACGGGAAGTATGGAAAGAGCCTAAAGAAAGAATCTCCTTCTGCCGCTCGCCCACAAGTGGCCTCCCGTTCTCTTCGCCCGGAAAAGGACATGGAAAAGCACAATAAGCTTTTTGTAGAAGAGATGGCTTCCACGCTGGGTATAGATCCTGCAGTCATCCAAAATAATTCTGATTCAGATGAGGGAATTATAGGAATTCTCAATAGAAGAAGTCGTAAAAAGAGGTTCAAGAAGTACCAGCGAAAACTCAAAAAAGGAGGAGACCTCATCAAGATAGTGGCAGAAGGAGATAGCTGGTTTGAGTATCCCCTATTTGTAAAGGACCTGATAGACTGGTTGAGCGCAGATAAACGCTATGCTATTAAAAGCCTTAGCGCAGGGGGAGACTGGCTGGCCAATATGTACGGCCAGCGGGAATACATCCAAAATATTACTAGTGAGAAGCCTTCTATTTTTCTCATTAGTGGGGGAGGAAATGACCTCTTAGGAGATGGGAGAATAGGCAGGCTAGTGGAGAAATACAGTAAGAACAGAGAGTCAGATCCTAAGACTTTTGTGAAAGAGGAGTTTGACCACTTGCTGATCTTCATTGAGCGGCTGTATAGTAACCTATTCAATGAGTTAGCTGAAAAAGATATCCAGATTATTTGCCATGGGTATGATTATGCCTATCCAACAGATAGGGTGGGCCCCGGGGTAGTACAGAGTTTAGTGCATGTAGCTACTGGAAATGGACAGTGGTTAAATGATCCCTTAGCGGAGCAAGATATAAAACAAATAGAGGTACAGCATAGCATCGTAAAAGTGCTTATAAATCGTTTTAATGAAATGCTGATGACCTTGGCAGATGCCTTCCCTCATGTGCATTATATAGACCTGAGAGGTATGGCCCCTGAGCCTGATAACTGGTTTGATGAAATTCATCCCAAGTCTGCCTACTTTAAAATCATGGCCGAGAAGTTTAAGTCAAAGATCAGTATGCTAACAGATCTGGCCAGTTAGAACTCTGGTGAACATGAAAAAATATACAAGTTGCCTACTTCTGAATGCCTTGCTGATAAGTATGCTATTCTCTACGGTGGAGGCTCAGAAAAAACGTGATGAGGAGTGGAAACGTACCCACAAGCGGGAAAACAGATTTGAAGGGACCTACACCCGGCAGGTAGGGAACCCAGCTATAGAGCTTCTCTCTTTGACCTCTTCCTTTGAGCCTTATGAATTCAGGAAGTCCCAGCAGCTGACCGTTAAGTTTTTCAGCCCTGTAGATACCTCTTACTTCCTGAAGGCAGAGGAATTGAGGATTTTTAAGTTTTACTGGATGGAAAGCTCAGAAACAGTCAACCAGGCTATTACCGGTTGGAATGAATTTGGGCCTTGGCCGGTAGATGACTGGTTACGGAGATTAAGCTTGACCGCTGATAAGTTAGGTGTATTAGTAAGAATGGGAGATTGGAAAAGCAGAGAGATTTTACCAGTAGATATTTACTTCTCAGAAGATCCTCCTGTACGCAATTTCCTTATCGCGCAGTTCCGCCTGGGAAGGTCCATTTCCAAAGGAACATTCCGACTGTTCAAGGGGAAAGAAAAAACGTCTACTTCCCTCCTTCATAAGGGGAAGATAGGAAAGAAGCCAGGAGGAAGCTTCTTCCCTGTGGTGATGCCCAAGGCTTGGTTCCAAGCTGAAAAGGGATGGTATACCCTGGAAGTATCCCTGAAGGAGCAAGGATCATTTGATGATTTCTCCTATTCATTCTCTTTTTATCATTCAGAAGAGTAGCCTATGCCACACTCACTCAAAAAGTTTACTGCTAATCTTCTATCAGAAGGGAATACAGCTAGCGTTATAACCATTCTCCAGGAAACCCTGCATGCTTCCCAGCCTGAGCTTTATAATCAGGTCATCCAACTTTCTGCTCGTTTTAAGAGACTGGAAAAAGCTGTCAAGAAGGGTATTATTGATTCCAGGGATGAAAAGCTGGAAAGAAACCAGATAGACTTTGCCCTGGCAGAATTAGTGCAGGAAATACCTGAGGAGATGACCATTAGCACGGAGTTAAAAGAGGTGTACGTCAGAAAAAGAAATAGGTGGATCATTACCTCACTAGGTTACTTACTAGTAATGGGCGCCGTAGGGTGGCTAGGTTTTATGCCTCAAAAAAAGGTATATGCACAGCTGGAATTGCAGGTGTCCAGGATTGCCTTTAGGAGCTTGAATGCCCTGGACATATTTGAGGGGAAAAAAGTAAGTGGTCTCATGCTACAGGACTTTGAGCAGCTTAAGGTAGAGGCTTCCAGCTGGGACCCGGCCGGACTAGGAGACACAAGCCGGATCCCCTCAGAGCGGGTGGTCCTCAGTCTTCACCCCCAAATACCAGGTGGCTCTGCTTATTTAGATTCTCTCAGGATAGAAGAAATCTCTATTATGGAGAATAAACAGATCAGCATAGAGGTCATCCCCTCTCAGGATGCTAAGGAGGAGCAGGGACAGGTTCAGATTGATTTTGAACAGAGTACTCCTTCCTCCCTGAGAATGAGATATAGAGGAGCCTTGCAGGTGGCTACCGACTATCTTCTGGGGAAGGAAGAGGAAAATGTTTATGAGTTTTTAGGGCAGGAGAATATTACCTTTTACTGCCCCACTACCAGTTGTGAGCTAGTAGCCCAGACAGATACAGGTATCCAGCACCTTTATCTGGATACCCAGCTAGGTAATTCCTATACAGAAACAGAAGTAGAGGTTTCTGAGATTAGCTTCATGAGACCAGAGGATAATAGGGAGGTGAGCGCTATCCTTGGAGGTACATTTAGCCTAAAAGAACCTAATGAAGAAGCCTATCAAGTACTGGCCCTCAAAAGGAATGATTACCTGGGGATAAAACCTAAAGAAAAGCTCACCCTTACAGAACTAAGCATAGTAGGTCATGAGATTCATATACGGGCTGATGGTTACTTGGAAAGGGTTCGTGCAGGCTCAGAAGGGAAGTCCCTTAATCCAAGCAGACTGGAGTGGCTATGGAAAAACTACCGCTTTGAGTTGAGTGCTGTCGGTATCCTACTGATCATTTTCCTTGTTCTTCTTCCAGGGCAGATTAGTGAACGTATCCTTACCAGAATAGAGCGTCTCAGAGGGCTTTTATAGAAAAAAGGGATCAGGCAGAAAGATTTAGTTTAATTCAGCTATGGAAATGCTTGTGAATTCTCATATGTTAGCCCTGCATTTCATAGACAGTTCAGTAAGAGAAATGAAATGTTTTGCTTGTGTAATTCCGTATGCAGAGATTAGCGCTACTTACCCTCCTGTTGCTTCAATCTTCCTTGTATGCCCAGAAAACTATTTTCTGGGAGGTAAAAGATCCTTTAGGGAACCATACCTCTTATTTATTGGGGACATACCACCAGTTGGGGAACAGCTTTGTAGATTCTATTCCGCTCATAAAAGAAAAGCTGTTATCCTCTGAAGTAGCCATATTCGAATCCGTAGATGCCCCTAAGGTAAGGTCTTATATTTTGGAAAGACCAGACGACTACCTTTATCGTAAGGTGCTCCCAAAAGGGCAGATAAAATGGTTAGAAAGTCATGCGGAGGAAACTAGACTTCCGCTACCTAAACTAACAGCCACAGAGCTATACTTTGTCCTTTTTCAGCGCTATTATCAAAATTTCTGTGGGAATGTGCAGCCTGAAGATGAGTGGAAGCATTTTGATACCTACCTCATGTATGTAGCCCTGGAAAATAAAATCCCCTGCCTGGGCCTGGAATCAGATAGCCTTCAACTTAATAGTATTCAGGAAAGTTATGGGGTGAATGATTGGAAGAATATGAAGAAAAAACTTTCCTACTGGATTAACGCCCACAAAGGAAAAGTGAAGGAGGACAAGCTGTGCAAGTTTGCCTATAAATACCGCAGTTTTAATTTGGACTACAAACTGGATGAACCCTGCGTGGATGAGGTCATGGGGAAAAACAGGAATGACAAATGGATGAAAAACCTCCCCATGGCACTAAAGAGAGAATCCTGCTTTGTAGCTGTAGGCCTAGCCCATCTTATGTATGAATGCGGCTTAATTTCTCAGCTTAGAGATAGAGGATTTACGGTAGAGCCTATTTCCCTTATGCCCTCTTCCTAGGTCATATTTTTGGGTTATGAAAATAGCTAAGCTTGCTGTAGTTTTCTGCCAGTATATACACTTAAGCAGGAACCATGAACCCACTGAGCATAGCGGTAGCCCAATTTGAACCTAAGGATGGAGATAAGGCCTACAACCTCTCTATGCTAGAACATCTCACGCACGAAGCTGCTGCCAAAGGCGCAAGTGTAGTCAGCTTCCATGAACTATGCACTACTGCCTATACTTTCTTAAAGGATCTTGATCTGGATGCCATGGAAACACTGGCAGAGGAGATTCCCGGTGGGCCTACTTGTCAGGCTTTAGCCCGGATCTCTACACACTACCAGATAGCTATATTAGCAGGCGTTCTTGAAAAAAAGGATGGAAAATTCTATAACGCCTATGTGTGCTTGGAGGCAGGAAAACTGAAGGCGGTATACAGGAAAATTCACCCTTTCATCAGTAAGTATCTCTCTCCGGGGGAAGAATATGTAGTATTTGACTTGCAGGGATGGACTTGTGGGATTCTCATCTGCTATGATAATAATGTTATTGAAAATGTACGAGCTACCACTTTGATGGGGGCGGAACTTATTTTTGCTCCTCATGTAACAGGATGCACACCTTCTGCCATGCCAGGTAGGGGATATGTAGATGATCATTTTTGGCAAAACAGGCAGCTTGATCCAGTGGCCCTAAGGCAGGAGTTTGATGGTCCTAAGGGGAGAGAATGGCTGATGAAGTGGTTACCTGCCAGAGCGTATGATAATGGCGTCTATTATGCTTTTTCTAATCCCATAGGCTATGATGGAGAGCACCTTAAAAATGGAAATGCCATGATCATTGATCCTTATGGAGAAGTGCTAAGCGAGGCTAAAAGCTTCGACAGCCAGGTAGTGCTGGCTCACTTAAGCAAGGAAAAACTTAAGCTGGCAGGGGGGTATAGGTACAGGAATGCGAGAAAGCCAGCCTTATACAAAGATATTCTCTCTCAAGATCATGCCTCTACTACCCATCCTGTCTGGATGCAAAAAGATGACCCATCTTAATGTTAAACCTTCATTCTTCCTACCTACTACCTTCTCGAGGGATAAATTGTCATTCTTAGGGGGTAGCTAGGTATTTCTCAAGAAATAGGTTCTTTTTTCTTATCCCACGATCTCTCCAAGTACGCTTGGTTATTGGTGAGGCTAAGCTGTCGGAATTCTCCCTCTTCCAGGTAAGCCATCAGCTCTGTCAATAATTGTTTTTCAGATTCTTCCTGCCTCACTACATAGTAATCTGTCCCAAACAGCACCTTCTCTTTCAAATAATCTGTTTTTAGCATATCCTCTAACAGAGGGAAGGTTCTATTATCTGTCAGTGTATAGCTGATGTCTGCATATACGTGCTCATACTTTACCAGCAGGTTACGTATGATGGTATACCAGCTACTTTTACTCCAGAGCACTTCCTCCGTACTGGTATTCACAGAAATTTGGCAGAGTGGATTATTGAGGTATTTGTTGTCCAGGCTTCCTCTGTCCTTATCAAAGTACCTTTGCCATTCAGTTTCTCCCCCAAAATGCGCAAGACATATTTTCAGCTTCTGTAAGTTTTTTAAAGGAGGCTTATCTGTCTCAGGATCATATCCAAACAAGCTGTTTACCTCCCGGATACGTATGTCATCTCTTTCCTTATAAGGGTAAAAGGGACTATTGAAATATTGAAATAGACGATGAAAGAGCTGTGGATCTAGTAAACATTCGTAGTTCAGTGGATGGGTGAAATTAGCGGTGAAGTCAAAACTGGAAAAATCAGGTAGAGGAATTCTCACTTCTTCTTGATGCTGGCAGCTGAATACGGGATGCTCATTCCAATGCTTTTCTTTTTTACCTCTGTAGTGAATGGTGCCCCTAACACAATGGGTCATGATGGGAATCTGGTAAGTTTGGGCATACGCATACAAGGGTAATAACCGTATGTCAAAGGGGTAAAATCCTAAGGCTGGGTATAATTTTATCCCGTAGAATCCATCCTGTAGATGATCTTTAACCTCCTGTAGAAAGTTTTCTTCTTCCATAATTCTTCTGGGATCAACACAAATAAAGGGGAGAAGTTGTCCTTTAGCATTTTTACTTACCGCCAGGAGTTCTGCTAATTGCTGCTTATACGAGCTGGGGACTTTACCTGCATCCATATACTCCATATCCATGGATAGCACCACAAATTGGGTATTCTTAGGATAAAGTTTTATTAGCTGAACAAAGAGGTCCTGCTGCTTATCCATACTCGCAAATGACCCCATATGTAGCAACCTGTTCAGGTAGGATTTTGTATGTTCATTTATAGTGATGACCCTTCTAAGTAGTAACAGTACGAACTTTCGGAACCATTTAAAAAACAGAAAAGCCATGAATACAAATCCTATTTGAAACCAGGTATTCCTCAAAAGGGGTAAGGTAAGTACGCGGTCTAGTTCTCTCTGCATAGGTTCCAGTGCCTGCACCATCCCCGTTTTCATGATAAGGTGCCCCAGGGCAACCATGGCCAACAGAAAACCAGCCAGGCCCATAAGGGAGAACATTACCCTAAAGAACAGGTAATAGTAGCGGAGGTAGGAAATATTATAATTTACCCTTTTCCAAAGATTGACCATCTTTAGCCACTGTTCATTACGGGAGAAAAACCTGAAAGTCTTAATAATGAAGGCGGTGCTAATAAGGTAGAAAGGCCAGGGGATCAGCCGCTTCCCTAAATGATTAGGGACATGCTTACGCGTAAAAATGTGGGTATGTACATTAATCAAAGGGGGATTAACGGGTTCCTTCATATGTGTGTGAGGGTTGGGAGTAGCTTACTCTTTACAGCAACTTACGCAATGAATGTGAATATTTTATCATCTATCATTCCAGTAGGGAGTATGAGCCTAAGACCTGCTGACATCTGGATAGTTAATTTGTAGAAGAACCTCATCCACTATTTCAGCTACTTTCAAGCTTTGCTCAAAGGGATAAGTGGGGCACTCAATCAGGCCAGCTTCTATGCTGTGTATGGCAGCTATAATTTCATGGTAGTAACCGGTACGGACGTAGGGACGGCTTACCGTACGGGTATCATTTTCTTTCAGAATAGTAAATGAACTAGCCTTCCAGAAAGAAGGGATTTGCATACTTCCATCCTGTCCACCTATCTGTGCCAGATGAGGGGTGTCTACATTAACACCTGAAAATAGCTGTGCGGAGCCGCCACCGGGAAAGTGAAGGCTAACGGCACAGTTACCATCTACTCCTGTCTCAGTCATCTGAGCATGGGCATGTATGTGAGAGGGGATCTCTCTAAATACGTCTAGGGCGAGTGCAAGTGGATACACTCCTACATCATAAACAGACCCTCCCGCTAAGGCAGGGTTTAGCCATCTTTTTTTAGGCTCATAGGGAGCTGAGAAGGAAAAGTCAGCCTGAAGCCAACGGATGTCTCCTATGGCCCCTTCATGTAGGTGCTGAAGGGCCTGCTGGTAAGCTGGGAGAAATCGTGTCCACATACCCTCCATCAAAAAACGATGAGTCTGTTTGGCCATTTTCTGCATTTCCCTAACTTCCTTGGCAGAAATTCCCATAGGCTTTTCACATATCACATGCTTTCCATGGGAGAGGGCCAGTAGTACGTGGGCACAATGAAAGTTATGGGGGGTACTTACGTAAATAACCTCTACAGAAGGATCACGGCAGAGTGCCTCATACTTATCATAGATCTTTTTGGCTGGAAAGGTAGCAGCTAAAGCTTCATGATTAGATCTGGAGGCTATAGCGTATATTTCCTGAGTAGGAATAGCCTCAAGGCTGTTAATGAATTGTGGGGCAATGAGCCCATGTCCTAGTATGCCCCATTTCATATATTGGGTAGTTAAGTGATTAAACAGAAAACCTAAATATTCCTAAAAGAAGAAACAAATTTATGGGGTTTTTGCAAATGAAATGGGTATGATAAGATTAAAAGACATCTTTTACCTGTAAGAAATCAAGCCCGCCTGATAAATACGATTCTCTTTACCAGAATTCTAGCTATTCTACGTCTTTAGAAATTTATTCCAGGAATGTAAATAACCCACTCCTGATGATGGACTTTTTATCTATTGCACTTTCTTTCGCCAATACTGGCATACCTGAATCTGTAGGGGGGTACAGGCTTGTGCAGATTGATAAAAGATGGAAGCAAAAATGATGTATAATATGTTGATAAACAAGCTTTTATGTTTATAAATGCTCAGACTTTTCTCCTTTGAATAGAATTTGCAAATATTCAATACTCAGATGAAAAACAGGCTTAATATACTTCTCCTTTTTGCGATATAAATTTTATAGGCTGTGGCTGTGGATAGCTCCCGAAAAGTTAATCGACCGAACAGTTAATTTATAATGCATAATTCGAATTATATAAGTCTATGTTATATTCATATTACATTAATTAACTAGTCATATAAATATTAAAAATTCAAATTTATTTGTAAAAATAGTATGTAAGGAAGAATTTTTTTCATACATTTAATTCCTGCTCTTAATTGCTCTCCAGCTTTTTTTGATTCTGCTCTTCTATTATTGTTTAGGAGTTATGTAAGCCATTAATTGAACGCTTAACGGGGAAATCATGCACTTAAAATTAGTTTACACAGAAGACTGTGAGGCAGACAGGAAGCTATTTCAGATAGTGTTAAGAGAAATAGGGTATCCTGTAGAGTTGATCATCTGTCAGAATGGGGAAGACTTACTTAAAGAACTAGCAAAACCTTTTCCATTTTCGTTTTCAGGCAGCTATAGGCCTGTAGACCTATTTATCACAGATTTACACTTACCTGACCTTGAAGGGATAGAACTTACTAAAAGGATTAGGGCTAACCCTATAATGACCCATTCTTCCATAGCCATTTACTCAGGAACCATTCATGAAAAAAAAGTACAAGACTCATATGCCGCTGGCACAAACTTCTTTCTGTACAAACCAATGGCATTTCATGAATGGGTATATTCACTGAATGGATTATTAAGTTTTGTACGCACCATCCAACGTCCCAGGCCTAAGTGTCATCCTGTCCTTAAGGTAGCCTCTTAGTATGAGGCTGCCCAGGAGACTCAAGCCAGGATAAGAGAAATATGATTAATGAGAGGAGTAACTAGCGTGATAAGCCATGGAAACTTTCCAGATGTGGATTTCTCTTCCCATCAAAAGACAGTAGGAAGAGCTTAGAACCGCTTATTTTTAAAAAGTGAGTCTGTGTGGGAAGGAGGTAAATCCCTTTCATCTACCTAACTATAAAGAGAGGAATACGCTTCATTTTATATGGCTTTCTGCATAACACTCAGCTTTTTCTTAAGTATCCTCCACTAGTCGTAGCTCATGTGGACTTGTTTTTGGAACTCTTTCTAGTAATCCTCTAGCTTCTAAATCTAATTTGACTGTAACCAAGTACCAGGGTACGCTACCCGGAAAGCTGTCAGTTAAGGTTGTCTCTCCCAATTCATTTAATTCCTGATAGCTGATCTGTCCCCTAGACCTAACTGTTTCTAGGATGAAATTCTTCAGAGTTTCATACTTATCCCTATCAATGTTAACCCCCTTTTTGCCCTGCGGGTGGAGGGTGAGAATTTTATTATCCAGCATAAGAGTCGTTTTAGTAACTGAATATATGGATATTTTCATGTGAATGCTATTTGCTGAATAATGCCTACCTTCATGATGAGGATGAATAATCCTTATAAGCTTGTACCCAAGTGCTAACATCAACCAAACAGACTTATATGAAATTCTCATTTTTATTCTTGTGGATATGGATAGTAGCTGGCTTTCTATCCCCTGAACAGCAGCATAAGACAGATGCTGACATAACCCACTGTACCACTGAGTTTGCCAGCTTAGTAGAAAATGAAGCTTTCAGAAACGCTCATGCACTACCTGTACAGATAAAGACGGAATTGTTGGAAGGAAAAAAAATCTCCTGGCGTACGCCTGATGGACAGAGAGGATATGGATATGAAGTAAATGGGGAAGCTACTTCCAATAAGTTTGTGTTTGTGATCCACGAGTGGTGGGGCTTGAACGACAATGTCAAAATGGAAGCCCAAAAGATTCAAGAAGAACTAGGAGATGTGCGCGTGATAGCCCTGGACTTATATGATGGTCAAGTGGCTACTACACGTGAGGATGCGGGAAAATATATGCAGTCAGTGAAGAGAGAAAGAGCAGAAGCCATCATTAAAGGCGCCATAGAGTTTGTAGGGGAGGAAGCTAAGATAGCTACCATAGGCTGGTGCTTTGGCGGCGGATGGTCACTGCAAACCAGCATATTGGCAGGAGAACAGGCCGCCGCCTGCGTGATGTATTATGGCATGCCTGAGAAAGACCTCGACAGACTGGGAACCATCAAAACTCCCGTGCTGGGGATATTTGCCAAGCAGGATGGATGGATCACGCCGGAAGTAGCAGAAGAGTTTGAAGGAAACATGCAAAAAGTAGGTAAGGAAGTAGATGTGCACATCTTTGATGCTAAGCATGCCTTTGCCAATCCTTCCAGCCCAGCTTATAATGAGCCTGCCGCTCAAGAGGCATGGAGACTCAGCTCCGCCTTTATCAAGGAAGGTTTAATGTAAAACGTATTTTTGTTTATAGCCAGATACGCTTAGCTGACCATGGTTAAGCGTATCTGGTTTCTTTTATGTTATGGAAGTATTTTTCTCCTAGAGAATGGACTTTCCTCTCACATATGTGTATCATTACACTGAGTCAACCCAAATACCTTATGAGAAAATTACTCCTTTCCGTGTTAGTAGCGGCTTTGTCTATTTCTGCTTTTGCACAAGCCAATCTTTCCTACTATTTACCTGATGATGTAAGCTATGATTCTGCTATCCCTACGCCTAAAGAAGTGCTAGGGTATGAAGTGGGAGAATGGCACGTAAGTCATGATCAAATGATCTACTACATGCGAGCCATTGCTGAGGCATCAGATAGGGCTATCCTGGTGGAGCATGCTCGCTCCTATGAAAACAGACCCCTTGTCCAACTCATCTTTACCTCTCCGGAAAACCACACCAATCTGGAAGAGATTAGACAAGAACATGTCAATTTAACTTACCCTGATAGAGCAGACAATGTGGATATGGATGAGGTGAAGACAGTCCTATGGATGGGATACGCTGTCCATGGGAATGAAGCTAGTGGAGGGAATGCTGCCTTATTAGCTGCCTACTACCTGGCCGCTGCTGACGGGGAGAAAATAGACGAGTTGCTAGATGATATGGTGTTCCTCCTGGATCCCTGTTATAACCCTGATGGTTTTAACAGATTTGCTTCCTGGGTAAATACCCATAGGGGAATCAATGAAATCAGCCCTGATCCCAACGATAGAGAGCATACTGAAGCTTGGCCTGGGGGGCGTACTAACCATTATTGGTTTGACTTGAACAGAGACTGGCTGCCTGTCCAACACCCTGAATCCCAGGGGAGAATCAAAAAATTCCATGAATGGAAACCTAACTGGTTGACAGACCATCATGAGATGGGGACTAATTCTACCTTTTTCTTCCAGCCAGGTATCCCTTCCAGAAATAATCCCCTTACCCCTGAAAAAGTATTTGAACTGACATACGATGTGGCCGAGTATCATGCCCAATTTCTGGATAGCATAGGTTCCTTATACTTCAGTAAGGAAGCCTTTGACGACTATTATTACGGGAAAGGATCTACCTATCCTGATGTGAATGGGGGGGTAGGGATTCTCTTTGAGCAAGGGTCCAGTCGTGGTCACCTTCAATCCAGTGAGAATGGACCTGTTTCATTCCCCTTTACAATAAGAAACCAGTTTGTTACTAGTTTATCTACTATAGCGGGTGTCTATGCTAAGCGTAAAGACTTACTGGAACATCAAAAGAATTTCTTCTCCTCAGCCCTATCTATGGCTGGAAGTGATAAGTCCAAGGCTGTGGTATTTGGAGGAATAGCAGATAAAGCACGTACCTGGCAGTTAGCCAAGCTAATCAGTCAGCATGATATAGATATTTTCCCGCTTGGAGAATCTCTTAGCAGAAGTGGTACTACCTACTCACCGGATAATAGTTTTGTAGTTCCCCTTCAGCAGAGACAATACAGACTTATTAAGGCCATGTTCGAAAAGCGTACCAGCTTTCAGGACAGCCTGTTTTATGATGTATCTACCTGGACCTTACCCCTAGCCTTTAATATCCCTTATGCAGAACTATCCTCTGTTCCAGATACCAGAGGAGAAATTGAAGCCTCCTTAGGAGAAGGAGAAATGATAGGAGGAAGCTCTGAATATGCCTATGTGTTTGAATGGCAAGGATATTACGCTCCCAGGGCCTTGAATAGCGTGTTAGAAGCAGGGCTAAGAGCGAAAGTAGCCGAAAAGACCTTCACTAACTCAGGGAAATCCTTCAGCTTGGGAAGTATTCTGGTTCCGGTAGCTAACCAGTCTATGTCCAGCGAAGAGATAGGCTCCCTGATGGAAGAAATAGCTAAGCAGGACGGAATAGAGGTATATGCTATCAAAACTGGATTTAGTAATAATGGAGTAGACCTGGGATCCAGAAGTTTCCACACGCTAACGCCCTCCAAGATCCTGTTAGTTGTAGGAAACGGCGTGAGGTCTTATGATGCAGGAGAAGTCTGGCATTTGCTTGATCAGCGTATGCACATGCCGGTAACTAAAATCACCATAGACCGACTAAAGCGTGTGGATCTTGATGCTTATGATAAACTCATTATGCCCTCAGGATCTTATGGAGAGCTAGGAAATGCAGGGACTAATAAAGTAGAAGAATGGATAAAGGGGGGAGGAGATCTCATTACCATGCGGGCTGCTACACAGTGGGTAGCTGGACAAGACTGGGTGAACATTAACTTTGACTATGCAGAAAAGGATAGTACAGAAGGGATGCTTCCCTATGGGGCAAGAAGCGAAAAGTTCGGTGCTCAGGTGATAGGTGGTTCTATTTTTCAGGCTGAGATGGACTTGACACATCCTATAGCCTATGGATATACCCAAGAGAATATCCCGCTTTTTAGAAATAATACCATGTTTATGAAAGTCAGTGAGTCGGCCTATGCTAACCCAATTAGATATACAGAGAATCCCCTGCTTAGTGGGTATATTTCTCCTAAAAATTTGGAGACTCTTTCAGGGACGGCAGCAGTTCACGTATCACGCATGGGAAGAGGAAGAATTATTGCCTTTACTGACAACCCTAACTTTCGTGCATTCTGGTATGGTACTAATAAGCTGTTTATGAACGCTCTACTGTTTTCGGACTTGATGGATTAGGAGGCTGAAATTACTTCCTCTTACGATTCCCTTTACCAGCAGGAAAGCTACTTTGGGAAAGTGCATAAGCCTTTGATTGCCTTTTTTGCAAGTCGAGCTAAAGGAAGAGCATTAGACCTGGGAGGAGGTCAAGGAAAGTATGCCATTCCACTCGCTCGTCTTAGGTTCCAGATTAAAGGAGTAGATATTTCTCCTGTTGGGATTAAGCAGATGATAGAAGCTAAGACTGAGTATCTTTCCGTATGTATCTACAGATGATACTACCTGCCATTATTCTATTTCTGATTATCGGCTGTTGATATGGAAAAAAGAGATGGAAGTACAGAGAAAGTATCCTTCAAGGTCTGGTGATAATCCTATTAGTTCTCACCAATTCTTCCTCTGTTTCTGCCCATTCTTCAAAATCTTCTTGAGAATCTCCTTTTAGGTATTGATCAAAAAAGCGCTTAACAGATTGAGAGACAATTTCGTTGCATCTTTCAGGGTGGATAGGCCCCAGGCGGGAGACCCCTAATAAGCCATGATCTCTGATATTAGAATGAAATGCTTCTTCTATGATATAGGCAAACACAGGTACAGGAGACGTATTTATTAATTCTCTTTCCCTTTCCACTTGCCTGACTTCCATTTCCCACACATCTTCCAGGCTCTTACCCGTACCAAATACATCCCATCTGGTAGCAGGCTTTACGTCAGACCTAAGGTAAAGAAAAGGAGATTGGAAGCGATTTTTACCAGGACTAAGCTCCATAAATCCCCACCCATCCAGGTTGATACCCGCTTTAAATATAGGGTTTGACACACAAAGCTCTACCGCAGCAGATCCTCCTATGGACCATCCAAAAATCCCTACTTGTCTACTATCTATTTGCGAGAAAAGAGAATCCATCCCCTCAGTGGAGTGGTTCAGGACCTCATCTGCTACATCCTGAATTTGAGCTATTCTCAAATGATGCGCCAGGCCGGGCATATCGTAAGATGGATGAGCACTTTTAGGGAAGTTATATGCTTTCAGGTACTGTCCGTCCGCATATCTAATATCCGTAAGATAAGGATGCTCCAGGGCGGCCACTATATACCCCTGGCTTACCAATTCTTCTATTTGACTGAGGTTATCAAACCTGGAGCCGCCTGCTCCTGGTGAATAAAAGAGAATAGGATAGCTCTCACCAGCCTGAATAGGGAGCTGTTCATAGGTGTGGGTTTGTATTTTTTTTAGGCCCTTAAATCCTATGGGAGAGCCTTGGGCCTGTGAAGGAGAAGGATAAAAAAGCTGGTACATATAGGTAACTGAATCAATGTCCAGCTTAAGAATATCTTGGTGATAGTAATCCTGCTTGAATTCATAGGTTTGGGTGCCTACTGAATATGGGCCGGTAGGTGTAGGGAAGCTGTAGTAGGGAGAAAATCCGTACGTATTGATGATGAGGCCCACTAATACCGCCAGAAAAAAACTCCTAACAAGCGGAAGGATGAAGTCTTTCTCCCGCATACTAATAAATTCCTGCCCTATTAGGTTGATGAGGGCGTACTTTAGGAGAAGGAAGAATTCTTCCCCACTAAGCATAAGTCTGACAGTAGGGGAAAAGGGGAAGGTGTGTAAAAAAAAACCAATAAGTAGACTTAGGAGCCCGTAAATGAGTAAAAAGTGGGCAACTGAACCTCTTTTAGTAGAGAGGAATACAAGAAGATATCCTACGGAAACTAATAGGGTATATCCTATGTAGAGAAAAGGATAATCCCATTGACTGTAATGGACTATAGCCGAGACCAACAGTACAAAAAGAAGAATTCCCGGAAAAAGGCGCTTGGTCATACTAACACGTTTGTACACGTATCTGTGAGAATGTAGTGAGTCGGTAACCCATTCACCCGCACAAATCAACTTGCTTTCTAGTATAACGTGCTACAAATCGTATTCCGTTTCTATTACATCCCAGGTATGATCTGAAAGGAGACTTACTTTAGCTAAATAAGCTTGAAAAGGAATACGCCTTCCCCATTCAGCAGGACTAATCATGGACAGCACCCATTTTTCTTCCTTACGTGCATACAGATAATACACATGTCCTATGACCGGGTCAAAATTAGTATCAGCTTTGTAGATTTTAGCAGAAACGTCTACTCTTTGCTGGATAGCTTTAGCTTGTCTGGCGAGAAGCTCTATTTGCTCCTTAATCTGGCCCAGATGCATATTGGTTTGTTCTACCATAGCGGCCATGGCATTCCCCTTGATTCTTCCTTTATCCAGGGGCTTAATTTCAGGCGCACTTATGCTATGAGCATAGGGGAGAAGTCCCGGATTTTCCGCAACTTTTTCCTTGTCTATGGGATTGACAAAGGTAGGTTTGCTCAGATTTTTTTCTTCAGCCATACACTACAAACGGTGGAACCTTCTTTTCGTTCCGCAAAACTACGGTTTTTTTACCCAAAATATTGACTTCTAATAGGAACCCCTTACCTGTCCACAAATGCCTTCTCCTGCAGGGTGTAGGGTAGAATAGCCTACTTCATCCTTCCCTACTGTCATAG
>JBCCLI010000075.1:0-20962 GCA_039026975.1 Bacteroidota bacterium
CAGCGAAAGACCGTGAGCTTATCTAGGAGGGAAACTGTTCATGGCTCTCTTTCTTCGATCGAGTGTCTCGAGGGTGAAGGAGCGGTCATTACATCTAGCACAGATAACCCTAAGGTGATCTGGCAAAGAATCTACAAGCAGACAGCCTCAATCCATCTTTGGATCGAGGCTGAACTGGAATATCTTCTACAAAAAAGTCTCCAAGCTTAGGCGTTCCCTACCTGAAGAGAAGCCTAGAGGGTACAGTTCCTCTATCTTTCATTTTTGGGTGTAGCATCAGCTGCTACGATCTCTCCTTTAAATCTTAGGACGGAAGTGCCTCTGTCTGTGTTCATATATACGACTACAGACTTGTTCTGCATACCCATCTTCCCTTTGCTGTTAAAGGCGACTTCCACAAAGCCTTTTTCTCCGGGCGCAATCGCACTTTTTGTGTAGTTAGGGGTAGTACAGCCACAAGAGGGTTTAACATTTGAAATAGTTAGGGGAGCAGCACCAGTATTAGTAAACTCAAAGGTATGTTTGACCGTTTCCCCCTGGTTGATAAGTCCAAAATCATGAATCTCACCTCCCCATGCTACAGAAGTAGTGGCAGGTGTATCATCTACTGCCTCGGCTTCTGCTCCTAGAGAAATAGTAGCAGTGCTACTTCCCAGAGATAGGTCATTTTTCTTTAGCATGACAGGCTGCTCAGGCTGAGTAGCAGTTACTTTCTGATCTGGGACAGTTTGAATTTCAGGGGAAGCAGTAGCTTCCACCGGACCAGCTAGTTGTTTTTGAGCAAAGGTCAGCAGCTGGGCCTGTGCTTCTGGGCTGAGTTGCTTCCAAATACTCTTAAGCTCTTTGAATGGCTTCTGAGCTTGTGCGTGTAGCTGAAAAGAGAGGAGGATACAAAGGGACAGAAAGCTACTAATGATTACCTTATTCATGATTTATGTTATTCTTACTGATAGATACTAATTTCAATAAACGAAAGGGATGAGTAAGATGTTACTCTACAAGCTGAAAAGTAAGTTTTTCTATTCTTTCCATGAGAATTATCATTAGGATTAGAAGACAGATGAGAAAGACTTACTTTTCCATAAAATAGACGTATATCCTACTAAGGAAAAAATGATAAATAGAAAGGATGGAACAAATGGTGGAATTGAATGTGAAGGGAATGACTTGTGTGAATTGTGCCTTGGGGATAGAGAAATACTTAAAGAATAAAGGACTGGGACAGGTCCAGGTAGATTTTTCAAATGAGGAAGTTCAGTTTGAGCTGATAGAGGATAAAGAGCTCCCTGGTATTATCCAGGGAATTGAGAAGCTGGGATTCCAGGTGGTGAAGGAGGAAGGTACCGCTACATGGGGGAAAATAGAGTGGATGGTACTGATAGGTGCTTTGTTTACTATTCCTCTCTTGCTTCATATGGTAGTGAGCTGGCACATTCTCCATAATCCATATATACAGCTAGGGCTGGCCTTACCTGTCTACTTGATGGGTATGTATCACTTTGGAAGATCAGGTATTAACTCTCTCAAGGCAGGTGTCCCTAATATGGATGTACTGATCAGCATAGGTGCTACTGCTGCTTTTGGGTACAGCCTATATGGAACTTGGTTTCAGCTAGGCCCTGATTATCTTTTTTATGAGACAGCCGCCAGTATCATATTTATTGTATTGATAGGGAATCTCCTTGAACACAGAGCAGTTAAACAGACTACCACAGCCATGCAGGCATTATACCGCCTCCAGGATATACAAGCTAATCGCGTTATCCTTAAAAATGGCGTCGAAGCCTACGAAGAGGTGGCAGTAAAATCTGTAGAAATAGGTGACACCTTACTCATACGAGATGGAGAAAGGATTCCGGTAGACGCGGTGGTTATTAAAGGAGAATCTACCGTAGATGAGTCTATGCTTACGGGGGAGAGTATACCCATAGATAAGGGATTAGGAGACCAGCTATTAGGGGGAAGCTTACTTATCTCAGGAAATCTGTATGCAGAAGCTACTAAAGTAGGTAAGGATAGTACCTTATCCAAAATCATAGAACTAGTCAAAAAAGCTCAAAATGAAAAGCCTGACCTACAACGCTTAGCTGATAAGATTTCAGCTGTATTTGTACCTATTATTTTAGTGATAGCAGGCTTAACCTTCAGCTTTTCTTATTGGGTATTTGACCTGAGCCTACAAGCCGCTATTATTCATTCCGTAGCTGTACTGGTAATAGCCTGTCCCTGTGCCATGGGACTAGCCACACCCACCGCAGTAGTAGTAGGGTTAGGTAAGGCTAGCCGTGAAGGGGTTTTACTGAAAGGAGCCAGTACCTTAGAGAAATTGACTAAGGTTCAGCAAGTAGTGATGGATAAGACAGGCACCCTTACTACTGGAGATTTTCACATAAACAGGCTTGACGCAAAGGGAGTTTCTGAGGAAACAGCAAAGAGGCTCATATATAGTATGGAGCTACATTCACAGCATCCCATAGCTGTATCTATTCAGAAAAGGTGGAAAGGGACCCCTTCCATATCATTTGAGCGAGTGGTGGAACATAAAGGTAAAGGAATAGAAGCTTGGGATAAGGAGGAGAACCATTATCAGTTAGGAGCTACTAGCTGGTTTCCTACTGAGGAGAAGGCTGATTTAATACTGTGGAAGAATGGAAAGTTAATAGCTTCCCTGGATCTCATAGATGAACTTAGGCCTGGAGCTGAAGCTTGGATAGCTTTTTTGCAGCAGATAGGGATAGAGCCTATAATGCTTAGTGGAGATAGAGAAAATAAGTGCCAACTGCTAGCAGAGAAGCTTGGGATCAGTCAGGTGTATGCAGAGCAATCTCCCACTCAGAAATTACACTTTCTGGAGCAGCTGTCAGCTACAGGCGTAGTAGCTATGATAGGAGATGGGATTAATGATGCACCAGCGTTAGCCAGAGCAGATGTGGGGATTTCACTTCAAAAGGCCACTGATGTAGCCATGGATTCTGCTCAGGTAATTCTCCTAAATAATGACTTAAGTACCCTTATTAAGGTCTGGAAAATAGGAGCTAAAACTTCCAAGACTATCAGACAGAATTTATTCTGGGCGTTCTTCTATAATGTAGTGGCTATTCCCTTTGCGGCTATGGGATTTCTGAGTCCCATCATTGGAGCTATGACTATGGCTATTTCGGATATAATCGTCATAGGGAATTCTTTACGATTAAAATTACAATCATGACTTATAAATATACCAGCAATATCAACTGTGGAGGATGTATAGCTTCCGTTACGCCTGTGTTAGATGAGATCTCTACTATCCAATCCTGGTCAGTAGATACAGATCATAAGCAGAAAGTGCTAACCATAGAGGCAGAAAAACTGGATGAGCATATGCTCAAGGAAAAGTTAGCAGAGATAGGATTCCAGTTAAAGCCCTTTAAGGGATCTTGGATAAGTAAAATCTGGAGCTAAGCTTCTATTTGTTGGGCTATTTTACTGAGTATGGAAGAGGTTTCATCTGCTTCAAACCATAAGATGTCCTTGTATCTTCTGTAAAACGTCATTTGACGTTTAGCATACCTGCGGCTATTGCGTTTGATAAGCCTGATAGCTTCCTCTAGCGGATAATCTCCCTGTAAGTAGTGGACTATTTCCTGGTACCCAATAGTCCGCATAGCTTGGTGTTCCAGGTTATACCCTGCCTGAAGGAGTTGTTCTACCTCCATCACTAATCCGGCTTCCAGCATCTGATCCACCCTATTATTTATCCTTTTATATAGAAGCTCCCTGTCCATTTTCAGCCCAATTTTTATATGTTGGTAAGTTGACTCCTTTTCAGATTGAGTTCTAAAGGCAGAAATAGGTTGGTCGCTACTTCTGAAGACTTCCAGTGCTCTTAGGACCCTGACATGATTATTTCTGTCAATGGTTTCATAGGTCAGGGGATCTGCTTCCTGAAGTTCTGTTAGTAAAGGAGTCAGGCCTGAGACTTCCCATTCTCTCCGTAAGGCTTCCCTTACTGCCGGTTTGACCTCAGGGATTTCATCTATGCCATACCAGAGGGTATGAAAATACAGGGTAGACCCACCAACTGCGATAACTACTGGCTGATGCTTAAAGAGATCTGCTAGTAAGTCTTCCGCTTTTTGTTCGAATTGCCCTACTGTAAATGGCTGATCTACAGGTAAGATATCAATGAAGTGGTGAGGGATATCTTCCCGTTCTACTACAGTAATTTTAGCTGTTCCTATATCCATACCTGTGTATACCTGCCTGGCATCACAGGAGAGAATAGGACTTCCATATCGCTTAGCAAGCGTTATAGAGAGGGATGTTTTTCCTACTCCGGTAGGTCCTACAATGGAGATGAGAATTGCCAATAGAAGCTAATTATCCTGGGAAGCCTGCCTGGCTTTTCTGGCTTGAAAAAAGAAGAATAAGAGCGTTAAGAACCCTATCAGTAGGCCCCCAAATTCCCTGCTTTCTTCTATGTAGGGGTACTCATAGGACATCCCTTCCTTGAGGGTCATACCATCATCATTAGTCATAAATTCCAATAAGCTAGGAATGGTAAGAAGAGCTCCTACCCCACAGAGTACCATCCCACCTATGATGATAGGAAGATAAAACCTTCCCGTAGCGGCCAGGCCAGCAAGAAGGGCTAAGGCTACATATAGCCCCACCCATAAGTAGGGGTCTGGATCATTAAGCTGGAAGTAGGCAAACAGGGCAAATAGAATGGCGAGAACAACAAAAACGTATTTCATCTGTGCATGCTTATCAAACTGTTGTTAAAAGTACAGCTTGCCAACTTGTGATTCAATGATAATTCTCAATCTAGGAAGTAAGAATCTGATCTCTGCTTGTAATTAATAGTTCCAGTTGGTCTTTAGCCATTTGAATTTTCCTGTCCCTGATAAGCTGGTCTGGAGGAGCCGCCCTTTCCATACAGTCTGTGATGGTACAGCGTTCGCAGGTACTGTGGACTACTTTTTGGGGAATATCAGGGTGTTCCAGAAACTTGATTTTTCGTTTTGCTACCGCATCCATGTGAATGCCTATAGTAACACTGACATTGGAGTTAGGAGTGGGAGCATTAGCCCTGGCTGCTGAAAAGCAAAAGTATTCATTCTTGGTTCCCACATAGGAGGATTTCTGAATGTCTATTAGGCAGGTTTCCTGGCTGTCCAGTTGTTGTCCACGCATGAGATTTTTGAGGATTCTCACAGAAACCCATCTTCTACAGTAGTGTTCATTGAGAATAACGGAATGCGGACTATGCTGTCTGTGGAGATGTAGTTCTTTGGTTATACTGTAGAACTCAGGGGCTACATCCAGCTGTTGTCCGGTTCTCAGGAAGAAAAGATTATTCACCCCAAAATAAGTGGGAAGTAGGTTAGTGAGTCTGTGAAAGAACATCTCTGGTGTAGCCTCATATTTATTCATCAGGGAGAGGAACCTGTCAGAGTCCCAGGCTTCCAGTTGGAAGAAATCCTCAAGATCATTCTTCATTTCCTCCCTATTTATCAGCAAGGCTACTGAGAAGTACGAGGCTTTGAAGTTATTAAGGGCTTCCTCAAAGGAGTTTAGCTTACCATGGCTGTGGGGGGAAGGTCTTTCTTTGAGTTTCAAATAATTAAAGGCGAGTTCTTTCCCAAATTGGAAAGCCTTTTGTATGGGGGTAAGATCATTGTTAATAAATAGATACCTGCTGTCCGGTAGGTAGAGAGACCTAATAGAAGATAGATCAGGATATTGGAGTAATCCTGTATGGTCTATGGTATAGCCATAGGTATTTTGGAGTATGTTAGTAATCTGCTCCGTTGAGACAGGGGGAGTATGATCAAATTCAAATTCTTCTGTAAATGACGCCACAGCCTCTTCAAGCTCCTCAAAGTAGTTATCATGCATTTCCTGGTAGGAGCGCAAAGCTGCCAGGTAGAAATGCTCACGACTCATTTCATAGTTTCTCGCAATCTTAATGATGGTACTGATAAAGGCATTAATTTTAGTAGGTACATCCGTAATCAGTTCCAGGAGGGTATTGGTCTCCAGCCCGAAAATAGAAAGAGGAAGATCATCTAGTATGCCGGAGTTAAGTAGCTCCGCCACAGGAGCCATTTTCTTACTAAGTTTGAGAGAAACTAACTGATCATAGCTTACATCAAGCGCATCAGCTATCTGGATTATCTTCTCAGATTTAGGATACTTTTTCCCCTTTTCTATTTCATTTAGGTAAGAAACAGATAATCCAGATTTAGCAGAAAGTTCCTTGAATGACAAGCTTTTCTCCAATCTATACTGCCGCACTTTCAGGCCAAAGATGAGCCGGATGTTCCTTTTGTTGATTGCCATAGGACTTGCTAAGGGAGGAATGGCTGTAACCGCTTACGTTAGTTATTTGAACATAAGCCTACAGATAACATTATATTTTCAAAAAAAAGGCTGCTCCAACTGCTGAACAGGAAAACATTTACTCCCATCAGCTCATCTAAAGGGAACCTTCCGCTCTTTCTTCATACTTATATTTGGGCGTTCCCCTCCAAAACGAAGTAAAAGCACTTTCTCCTACCGATTTACAAGCCTGGGCCTGCCTATTCTGCACATTACTTTTAGGTACAAAGCACTAGAATAACCCTCTCCACCTACATAAAATACACAATTAATTGATATTCTCATCAACTTTCAGCGAAATATCATATAAAGCGAAAGTGCATATATAGCGAAAATTCGCTTGACATTTCCAATGTATGCATTTATCTTTGGCTAGAAGTGAGAAATGAATTTCTAAAGATTCCTTACAGATAAAGAAAGCTATATATATAAAGAATTTTATAGTCTCGTAGTATTGTGTATTGTTTATTGATCTTCCAGCCTCTGACATAACGGTTAGAGGCTTTTTTTTAAAAAGTGGGTAAGTGAGGGCTAATTTTTTACTAAAAAACTATTGTCTGGGGATAGAAAATGAAGATTCTTCAAGTTTAGTAGGTATTTTTTAAATACTAATTTTTTGCATTTTTTACTTATTTAAACATCGAAAACCCTTTATTGCAACTCTATATTCATCACCAGGGCTGCCTCAGCAGCACATAACGCATTAAACTATGAGCGAAAGAGTATATGTATTTGATACCACGCTTAGAGACGGAGAGCAGGTACCGGGATGCCAGCTGAACACCGTCGAAAAAATAGAAGTAGCGAAAGAACTGGAACTGCTGGGAGTGGATATCCTAGAAGCGGGATTTCCAATTTCAAGTCCTGGCGATTTTCAGTCTGTGGTGGAAGTTTCTAAAGCGGTAAGAGAGCCTGTCATATGCGCCCTTACCAGGGCAGTAGAGAAAGATATTGACTGTGCAGCAGAAGCCCTGCAATATGCTAAGAGGAAAAGAATTCATACTGGAATTGGGTCTTCTGACATGCATATATATAGCAAGCTGAACTCTACGCCGGAGAAAATTTTAGAGAGAGCCGTAGCAGCCACCAAGCATGCTAAGCAGTATGTAGAAGATGTGGAATTTTATTGTGAAGATGCAGGAAGAGCTAACCTTGAGTACCTGGCTAGAATGGTAGAAGCAGTTATAGCTGCAGGGGCTACAGTGGTGAACATACCTGATACTACTGGATATTGTCTTCCTGAACAGTATGGGGCTAAGATCAAGTATTTGATGGAAAATGTGAAAAATGTTCACAAAGCCATCCTGTCTGTCCACTGCCATAATGACCTGGGTATGGCCACTGCTAATACCATAGCTGGCCTGGCAAACGGTGCCAGACAAATGGAGGTTACGGTAAATGGAATTGGAGAAAGAGCGGGCAACACTTCCCTGGAAGAAACCGCCATGATCCTCCGTTCTCATAAAGAAGAGCTTCAGCTAGAAACCAATATTAATATTAAGAAACTGTACCCCATGAGCCGCATGATCACCAGGCTCATGCGTATGCCTGTACAGCCTAATAAGGCCATTGTTGGAAGAAATGCCTTTGCACATTCTTCAGGTATCCACCAGGATGGATTTCTGAAAAGTCGGGAGAATTATGAAATCATAGATCCACAAGATGTAGGGGTGCCCCAGTCGTCTATTATTCTGACAGCTAGAAGCGGAAAGCATGCCTTGAAACACAGGCTGGAGAAACTTGGAATTTCTCTTGAGAAACCTGAACTGGCAAAAGCCTATGACAAGTTTCTGAACTATGCAGATCAGAAGAAGGAAGTAAATGATGAGGATTTACTGGTTATTTTGGGCTATGAGGTAGGAGATAGGATCCTTGAAATTGAGTCTTTAGAGGTGCATTGTGGCACCCAAGGAGCCGCCAGAGCTGCCTTAACCATTAATAAAAATGGGAAGAAACTCTATAATGAGGCCCAAGGAAATGGCCCTGTTGATGCCGCCATTAAAGCCATAGATGCCATTATGGACATAGATGTGCAGCTGGAAGAATATCTGGTTCAGGCTATTACTGGCGGTAGTGATGACCTGGCAAAGGTTCACATACAGGTATCTAAAGATGGGGTATTTTACTACGGCTTTGCCTCAGAGACTGATACAGTATTAGCTACGGCAAAGGCGTATTTAGACTCTTTGAATAAATTAAGATAACAGCCACATAAAGCTCTATAGATAATTAAAGAACTGGTCTCAGACCGGTTCTTTTTTTGTATACAGTTAGGGTATATTGGGATATAGCCCCATAAGTAGTATATGCAATGTCTTACATATAGAATTGATTGTATATGGAAGCTACATTACGTACTTTTAATTCTTCTACATTAGGAAGCATTTTATTGAGGATGATATGAAAAACTACTACCTAGCGTTCCTACTACTTCTAAGTACTATATTTCTTCCATGTAGTCTTCACGCGCAGGGACAATTCACTTCTCAGGTGTATGCAGAAGGGTTTGATCAGGTAATTGGGATTACTTTTGATGCTAATGGCAGAATGTTTGTATGGGAGAAGGCAGGGAGAATATGGATAGTAGAAGATGGAAAGAAAAGTAGTTCCCCCTTCCTGGATATTAGTGATGAGGTAGGTAACTGGCGGGACTTTGGAATGCTATCAGTAGCTTTAGATCCTAACTTCCTCACCAATGGCTATGTATATCTGTATTACCTAGTAGATAGGCACCATCTACTAAATACAGGCTCACCCGCCTATGATCCCGAGTTCAATGAATATTTCAGTGCTTCTCAAGGTAGAGTAACCCGCTATCAAGCTACGGCTTCATCAGCTTACACAGAAGTAGATGAGAACAGTCGGAAAGTGCTCATAGGAGAAGAAATAGGAGAAGGTTTCCCCAGTCTACATGAATCCCATATGGGTGGAAGCCTGATCTTTGGGCAGGATGGTACCCTGTTGGTTACCGTTGGAGATGCAGGTAGCTATTTATCTAATGATCAGGGCTCTGCCCCTGAAACCTACTATGCACAGGCACTAGCTGATGGCATTATTAGTCAGGAAGAAAATATAGGCTCCTACAGATGTCAGGTACTCTTTTCTTACAGTGGGAAACTCTTAAGGATAGATCCTGAGACAGGCTTAGGTATTCCTTCTAATCCTTTTTACGATCCTGAAAATCCGGATGCACCAGCTTCAAAAGTATGGGGTAGGGGACTCAGAAATCCATTCAGAATGACCCATAGACCCGGGACAGGTAGCCACTACCCGGAGGATGGTGATCCTGGTTCTTTCTACATAGGGGATGTAGGTGCAGGCACCCGGGAAGAAATTAATGTTTCTAATGAGGCTGATCAGAACTTTGGATGGCCCAGATTTGAGGGAATGGACTTCGAACCTGGTTTCTGGGACTTTACCTACTTCCCTGAAAACCATAGCAGGCCCAAGCTGGACTGGAGAAATAGTACACCTAGGGCAAGCATTGACAATGAAATTGTGCTGATAGGGCCTAGTGCTACTGTGAGTGGCCCCAGCTACCAGGGAAACTGCTCCATGGGAGGAGCTTGGTATACCGCTGATGACTTTCCGCCAGAATATAAAAATACCTACTTCTTCATTGATTATGGCGCCCAGTGGATTAAGAATGCCACTTTTGATGAGAATGATAATCCCGTATCAGTCAGAAATGTGTTGGAAAATGTAGGTAGTATCACCTATATCGAGACAAGCCCTACTAATGGAGGTCTCTATTACGTAAATAATGCTTCCCTTATCTGGAGAGTGAGCTTTGAAGACATACTCAGTAAGCCCCCCGTAGCCATAGCAGAAGCAGATACGCTTTTTGGAGGGGATGCTTTAACCGTGTCTTTCCAGGGAGATAGATCCTTTGATCCTGAGTTTTTTCCTGTTAAGTACAGCTGGAATTTTGGAGATGGAAGCCTTCCCGTAGGAGCGGCTAATCCTACCCATACCTTTACCTCCACCAATCCAGATCCTATCAGCTATCTGGTTACCCTTAGTGTCTTTGACAGGGAAGGAAATGTAGACAGTACCAGTTTACGAATTTCTCTTAATAATCATCCTCCTCAGATCCTGAGTACCAGCCTGGATACTGTGAGTGGATATACCCTTCAGGCACCCAAAGAATTAGTGCTGGAAGCTGAACTGGCAGATGTGGAGGATGTGCTTGAAGATCTTGAGGTTAGCTGGCAGGTAATTTTATTTCATAATGACCACTTTCATCCTGAGCCTGTAGAAAAGGCTTTTAGTACCGTTACCTTTCTGTCTCCAGTAGGCTGTGAAGAAGATGCTACCTACTGGTATAGAGTCTTACTTAGGGTAACGGATTCTGATGGCCTCACTTCTTCCTATCAAAAGGATATTTTCCCTGACTGTGGAAGAAATGAACAGGCTATCACTTTTGACCCCATTCCAGACCTAAGTTTAGATCAGGAAACCTATATGCTAAGTGGAAGGAGTAGCGCTGGCCTACCCCTAACATATTTCATTGTTGACGGCCCTGCCTCTGTTACTGGGAATATGCTAAATCTACAGGGAAGCCCTGGGCAAGTTACAGTAAGGGCTATTCAGGCAGGAAATGAGCAGTTTAATCCGGCTGTAGCCTTAGAAAGAACGTTCACTGTCTTTCCTGGACCTCCAGAATTGGTGATTACTTTTCCTGCTGAAGGAGATGCTATCGTAGGTTCTGACATAGAACTGCGCTATGATATCTTTGGGAATTTGGCAGGAGCGGACGCAGACCATATACATGTGAAGCTGGATGATGAGTCGGAAATAGCCTGGCATGAGTTAAATGGAAGATATATCCTCAGAGACCTTAGGCCGGGGGCTCACACCTTAACCGTATCTATAGTAACAGATACTGATGAATCACTGGAGAATCCCCAAAGCAGCATGACTGTGAATTTCTCTAGTATTCCTGGAGCAGCTGGAACCGGACTGACTGGTACCTACTATGAAGGAATTGGGTTTGAAGAAATAGTGTTTACTCGCGTAGATCCAGAAATTAACTTTAACTGGGGTAATGAATCTCCTGCTCCAGAACGCTTCAATGATTTCTTTTCCATCAGGTGGGAAGGGACACTGGAAGTACCTATTACAGGTGAATACACCTTCCTCACCACAAATGATGATGGAGCTAGGTTATGGGTAAAAGACCAGCAACTGATAGACGCATGGCGGGATCAGCCTGCTACCCTGTATGAAGGGAAGATATTCCTTGAAGCACAGGAGAGAGTCCCCATAGTGCTAGAATACTACGAGAGAGGAGGGGCAGCTACCGTTAGGCTACAGTGGGAGCATGCAAGTATCCCCAGAGAAGTTATCCCTGCCACCTATTTATATCCCATAGGAGGGAAAGCCATGCAGCGTATTAGCTTCTCCTACCTTTCTGACAGAAAAGCTGAAATAGGAAGTTTTCCCATAGAAGTCTATGCCACTTCAGGTCTTCCCGTGAGTTTACAAGTGGATGGAGGCCCTGCTTCACTGGATGGAAACGTACTGGAACTTAGTGGGGAAGAAGGAAGCGTACGTATAACGGCAAGTCAGGTAGGAAATGAAGTCTTTGCAGCGGCAGCGGCAGTAAAAAGGACGTTTCAGGTGAAGGCTGGATTAGGCCCTGCAAATCTTAGCATTCTCCAGCCCCAAAACCTGGATACACTCATAGGACCTAGCATAGAAGTAGGGATAGACGTAGAGGGGGATTTATTAACTGACAATATTACTCACCTCTACCTATATGTAGATAACCGACCCCCCATAACTATTTATGACTTTCCAGATACGTATACCCTTACTAATCTTGAATCAGGAAGGCATACTCTACGGGCAGTTCTGCTGACGGAAGATCACCAGGAGATAGCAGCATCTACCGAGGAATTAACCTTCTGGGTAGCGGCTATAGGCAGGGACTGTGTAGCCTTAAGATCGGCTTGGCAAAGTCAGGATATAGGCAATGTAGGCCTGACTGGGCAAAGCTGCCAGTTTAATGATGTGTTTGTTATCAGCGGAGCTGGGGAAGACATCTGGGAACAGGAAGATGGCTTCCAGTTTGCGTTTCAAGAGCTTTCAGGAGATGCCGCTATCATAGCTCAGGTAACACAGCTGACCAATACTGATCCATGGGCAAAAGCAGGCCTAATGATCAGGAATAGCCTGGATAATAATGCTGCTAATGCCTTTCTAGCCCTTACCGCTGAAAATGATGGGATCTTTCAGAACAGGAGATCTGTAGGAGAATTCTCACAAGCTTCCTATTTCACTGAGAATATTCCTTACTGGTTGAGACTGGAAAGAAGAGGGGATGTATTGATAGGGTTTGCTTCTGAAGAGGGCGCTTTCTGGGAGCAGGTAGGAATAGCCTACGTACCTTTATCAGAAGATGTATATGTGGGCTTAGCTATGACGAGCCATAATAATAACAGCTTGGGAACAGCTACTTTTGAAAATGTACAGCTGACAACATTAGATCCGGGCAATAATCCTCAAAAAAATGCTCCTACCATCCTCCTGGCTGAGAGGCAAATGGATAAGCATCTTTACCTGGGTTGGGAAGCTACTAATCCTAATGAGTGGGGATTTCTCATAGAAAGGGCAGTAGAGGGAAGTACTTCATTTGAAGTAGTGTATACGGCAGGGAATAATGACAGATACTGGGTAGATACTGAAGCAGAAGATGATCAGACGTATACCTACAGGCTAAGGTCTATATCTGAGGGAGGCCTTTCTCCTTATTCTGAAATCGCGGAAGTAAGCCCTCAAAACATCTTATGTGATGTACTAAATGTTACCGCTTTTGGTGCTACTGTTACCGCATCATCAGAGTTAAATGAGTTTTTACCTGCGGGAAGTGCCACAGATGGAAATCTGGGTACTTATTGGGAAGCCTCCTTCATGGATAATAACTGGATCAGAATAGATCTGGGGGCTGAGTATGCTATCTGTTCAGTAGTAGCTAGGTGGATAGATGACAGTTATCCGGGAGATTTCAGCATCAGGACCTCTCTTAGTGGGCTAAACTTCCAAACGGCCAGGAATGTCATAGGTAATGTATCTGCAAATAATACCATCCGGTTTGAGAATGTGAAAACCAGATACCTGAGCTTAGAAGCTTCTAGAATTGTAACAGCTAACTATAAGCTAAGAGAATTAGAGATTTACACGCCAGACAAAATGCTCAGTTTCAATGAGGATCAGCTATGGGTATACCCTAATCCTATGGAAGACCATCTCCATGTATCCATGAGAGTAGAAGAACCTAAGGTGGTCATTGTCCAGCTATTAGATCTGGCAGGAAGAAAAGTAAGTACATGGGTAGAAAAGCTAGTTCCCGGATATAATGACTTGGACTATGACATTACTAATATTAGTGGAGGATATTATCTGTTAAAGATTAGAACCCAGGAAGAGCAGATCTTTAGAAAGATCAATATTTTCGACTAGCCTACAGAATACTGATTTTCTTCTGGAGTGTCTGCTCCCGTCCTGAGATTTTGAGCAGATACATACCAGAAGATAGTGAGCCTAGTGGGATCTGATAAGAGGTAAGGGCTTCCCTAATCTGTTCTCCTAATACTTTTTCTCCCTGAAGTGAATACAGCTCAATGGTGGTTCCTTCCATGAGTAGGGATTGATGTAAGGGCATAATCGTCAGCTGATCAGTAGCAGGGGTAGGGAATACTTGCACTTCTTGCCACTCTCTAGCATCCACAAACACAGATACTATGGAGGATAGTGCCGTCTTGCCATCCTCAAGCTTCTGAGAAATACGGTAATAAGTATAGCCTGCTGGTGGATATGGGTCAGTAAATCTGGACTGATTGGCTTCCATACTAGCAAGTTGAACCCAGCGTTGAAGGTCGGTGCTTCTTTGGAGGTAAACAGTAGAAGATGAGGTAGCTTCTGTGGCTTGCCAACTCAGAAGAGTTCCCTGAGTGGAATGGTAGCTTGCCCTTAGGTGAAAGTCTACGGCAGATAATGCAGCAGAGTAACAGGGAGAAGCGGTATTAGTAAATCCTACCCCTGTGTCATACACATCAGCAAAAACGGAAGTATTATTGCTAGCGTCCGTAGCGGTAGCAGTGATAAAACTTTCAAAAGTACCTATGAGTGTCCAGTTACCAGCAGCATCAGCTGTTACTTCCCCGTAGTACAAATCACTTTGGGGGATAGTAGGTCCACCACATACCAGGACAGTATTATCGGCACTTCTATAAACGGCTACTATATCTCCCGGGTCAGCAGTTCCTATTACGCTGCCTGCATCTGCAAAGGTGATTTCAGGAGGGAGCTTACTGTTTTGAGCGTTGGTAGAACGGCTAATGGCACTACCTGTTACACACTGAAATTCATTAAACTCAATAAGATTTCTCTTGGAAGAATCTCCAACTTGAATGGCTTCTTCACTAAATCCCAGGAAAGTATTTGCCTCGCCTGCCAGGGTTCCCCCAATCTGATTGTCGATAGAGCCTCTTAAAAATGCCATTCCTACCCCAGCTTGGACATTACAATCAGTAGGCCCCCCATTCAGGAGGTTTCCCTGGAATACAGAGTTTTGTACATCTCTAACTAGTATAGCCTCACTTGTAGTGAGTTTACAAAGTTCATTTCCCGTGATCTCCAGATTAGAACATCCAAAGGGAGCTATGTGGTAGGTAGCGTCAAATCCTACACAGGGTCCACCTTTTTCCTCTTTGCTAAACAGATTATCTTGGATGAATCCATTATCACAACCATCGATTCTCATAGACATAGCCCCCCCCGCCACTTCATAAATAAAGGCATTCCCTTCAAAATTGAAGTCATTTATGCCAACTGCAAAAATAGCAGTTTCCCAATTATTGAATTGAATATTCTTAATGGTAGTATGATCACCCAAGGGAATAAAAGCAGTGGAAAGTCCACCTGTTTGACGGCCGTAGATAATCTTGTTTTTGGCACCAGTATATCCATTATTTGGCTGAGAATCTCCATCTATATGGAAGGGGTGTGAAAAAAGTAATTGGCTTCCCAAAATAGTATGAGGGGCCGCACCAGCTATATTAAATGCTATGGTATCCTTATCTGCTGTTGCATTAGCATTAGCGACAGCTTCCGCCAGGGAGCCTACACCGGTTTCATTAGTATTAGTAACGGTAAAGATGGCGGATTGAAGAGCGAGGGAAACACTTAACATGAGAAAGAATATGATATACTTTTTCATAATATGATCTCTCTGACCGGGTCTATGCTTTTGTGGTTTCTGTCATCATGGTTCTTTCCTTACCAGAGGCTAGTGAATACTAATTTTCTTTTGTAACCTTTGGCTTTGACCATATACCCTGAGGATATATACGCCCTTAGGAAGATGAGCTATTTTGATCTTGTGAGTGCTTGATACTTCTTCAATTTTATCCATTAGTATTCTTTTCCCTTGAAGGGTGACTAGCTCTACAGTAGTCCCTTCCAAGAGTAGGGCTTGCTGTAGAGGCAGTATGGTCAGCTCATGTGTAGCAGGGTTAGGAAATATCTGTAGCGTATTAAATTCTCTTACAGCCACAAATACTGATACGATAGAAGAGAGTGAGCTAGTTCCATCTTCATAAAGCGTGTGTACCCTGTAATAGGTTTCTCCTACTGGCGGATAGCTATCTGTAAATGTCAGCTGATCTGTGGATACTCTGCCTATTTGTACCCATTTATTGAGGTCTGAACTTCTTTGGATGTGAAAAGTAGATGAATGAGACTCAGCTGAGTGTGCCCATCTCAGGAGGGTTCCTGTTGATAATTCATAGGTAGCGCTAAGCTGTATATCCACAGCTGATAACACACCTGCAAAACAGGGAGAAGTAGTATTAGTAAATCCTACGCCTGTATCATACACATCTGCAAATATGGAGGTGTTATTAGCTGCATCAGTAGCTGTAGCCGTCACAAAACCCTCAAAAGTTCCTACTAATGTCCAGTTCCCGGTCCCATCTGCTGTTGCTGTTCCATAGTATACGTCGCTTTGTGGGATGACAGTACCCCCACACCCCAGGGTAGTATTATCAGCACTTCTGTATACATCCACGAGATCTCCTGGATCAGCAGTTCCTATCACGCTGCCTACATCTGCGAAGGTGATTTCAGGAGCATTTTTATTATCCTGTGAGGCAGGACCTATCCTAATGGCACTGTCTCCAACACAATGAAATTCATTAAAACCAATAAGATTATTGGTAGAAGCTTCTCTAAATTTGATGGCTACATTACTGAAGCCAATGAATACATTAGCTTCTCCTGCCAGCATCCCTCCTATCTTATTATTGACAGAACTATCTCCTATCACTATGGCATCTCTTCCTGGAGAAGTACAATCATCAATATCTCCGCTAATAATGTTTCCCTGAATGATAGAGTTTTCTACATCCCTCACCAATATAGGCTCAGTTGTACCTGCTTTACAGATTTCATTTCCGGTAATTGATAGGTTAGAACAGTCCATAGGAGCTATGTGATAGGCTGGAGAAACCCCTACATAGGGGCCGCCTGGCTCTTCCTTATTGTACAAGTTATTCTTGATAATCCCATTACTACATGAATTTATGATCATGGAGAATGAACCACCGCTAACCCTGCCTAAAAAGCCATTTCCTTCAAAGGTAAATCCATCAATACCAATAGCGATAATGGCGTTGACCCACTCTTCAAATAAAATGTTTTTGATGGTTGTATTATCTGCAAATATCCACATACCGTTCACACCTCCGCCAATAATCCGACTGTAGATAATCTTTTTACCGGCTCCTACATAGCCATTGGCAGGTTGAGAATCCCCGTCTATATACACGGGGTTAGAAATGTAGACATCAGGCCCATTTCTGGGGATAGTATGAGGGGCCGCACCGGGTAGGTTAAATTCAATGGTATCTAACTCGACAGTGGCTTCGGCATTTGCCAGGGCTGCAAGAAAAGAACCTGTACCCGCGGAGTCTGTGTTGGTTACAGTAAATATGGCGGCATGAAGAGCGAAGGAAGTACTTAGGAAGAGAAAGAATAGAGTATACTTTTTCATAATAAGAAATCCTCTATCAAGCATACAGGATGGCGAGCGTTAAAGAATGCTGATTTTCTGTTGTAGCCTTTGGTTTTGACTGGAAATGCTGAGGATGTACACCCCCCTTGGAAGATGGTCTATCTTCATCTCGTGAGAGCTTGATGTTTCTTCTATTTTGTTTATCAGTATGCTTTTCCCTTGTAGTGTGAATAGCTCTACGGTAGTTTCTGGCATGAGAAAGGAATGATTATGAGGAATGAGGGTTAGCTGATCTGTAGTAGGATTAGGAAAAACATGTAGCTCAGTCCATTCTCTCGCATCTACAAATACGGAAACGATGGACGAGAGCATGGTACTCCCATCTTCACTCATTTGTTGAATTCTGTAGTATGCGTATCCGGCGGGGGGGTGGGGATCTCTGAAATCAGAATTACCCACGGCTGGGAGGCGGCCTAGTTGAATCCAGCGCTGTAGGTCTGTACTTCTTTGAACCTGTATAGCGGAGGTGGATTCTCCAAGGCTATTCCAGCTAAGTAAGGTACCTGTTGCAGAATGATACTGGGCCTGAAGGCTAAATTCCTCGGCCGCTAATATCAAGGAATAACAGGGAGAGGACGTATTAGTAAATCCTACCCCTGTATCATACACATCCGCAAACACGGAGGTGTTATTGGCAGCATCAGTAGCTGTGGCAGTAAGGAAGCCCTCGAATGTCCCTGTCATTGTCCAGTTTCCTGCCCCATCAGCCGTAACTTCTCCATAGTACAGATCACTTTGCGGAACTGTGACACCGCCACAGGACAGGCTGGCATTATCAGTACTTCTGTAAATAGCTACCTTATCTCCCGGAGCTGCAGTGCCTATGACACTAGCGCCGTCAGCAAAGGTGATCTCAGGAGCAGTTTTATTATTTTGAGAACCTGCAGTTACCTCAATGCCATCATCGAGGATACAATGAAATACATTGAAACTGACAAGATTTTCCTTAGAACCATCAGTTAAACTTATCCCTGAATCATTAAATCCTATAAAGGTATTTTCTTCTCCCGGGAGAATGCCCCCTATAATATTATTGGTGGAAGTATCATTAAAGGAGATAGCTGTCTGATTTAAGATACTGCAATCATCTGGATTCCCTCCGAGTACATTGCCTTGTATAATGGTGCTATCAACATCTGTTAAGCGAAAAGCTTGTGTATTATTAAACACACACATTTCGTTTCCAGTAAACTCCATTTTTTTGGAAGCAGTAAAGAGAATATGATAGCTTGGAGAATAGCCCACGCAGGGACCACCCATCTCTTCTTTACTAAATAGGTTATCCTTGATAGTACAACCTATACAGCCGTAGGCCAGGACTGAAAATCCTCCAGAAGGTACTCTTTTTATGAAGGCGTTTCCTTCAAAGGTAAGATAGGAGGCCCCACTAAACCCGACTACAGTATTGTCCCAATCTTCGAATTGAATATTTTTGACTGTACAACTGTCTGTAAAGAAGCCAAAGCCATTAGGATCAGCTCCACTAGAGCGATAAATGATTTTTTTTCCGTTACCTGTATATCCATTAGCTGGTTGAGAGTCTCCATCTATATAAGTTGGGCTATAGAAAAACACGCTTCCACTCGTAATGGTATGGGGCGCAGCCCCAGGTATATCAAATGCTACTGTATCCAGGGTACCCGTAAACCGTGCATCATCTACTGCCTGCTTCAGAGAGCCGGCACCAGTAGCATTTGTGTTGGTAACAGTAAAAATAGTGGCTTGAAGAGCTGAAAAAGGGCAGACGATAAGTAGGCTGAGAAGTACCTTAATCACAAAAATAAATTAACTGTTCAATCTATAAATCTAATAGATAGTTCTATAAAATAAATATTGGCATGTCAAACAGTACATTTTACCGTATAGGTGGTACAAATGTATCCTAAGCTCTATAGGAAGTTCTTAGTCTAAGATATTGGTGTGTGCATTATTAGCTCCCCAAGTAGGCCAACCATCAATGCTGGTATCCTCAGTTTTGATACAGATCACCTTCCCTGAGGTAGTGCTTACATAAATATTTCCCTTGTCTACTACGGGCTGGAACCTGATACTTTCCCCGATCTCATACTCTTCCAGCGTTTTGCCAGTTTCAGCTTGGTATACTAGTACTTTACCTTCCAAGGTGGCTATTATCAGCTTTCCATTGACAATAAGGGGTGGAGTACCCAGATACCCTCCACTAGTTGTAAGATCTCCTGATAGCTTTTTCTTCCAAATGACATCCCCTTTTTCAGGACTACTACAAACCAATTCATCTCCCATGGTGGCATAGTTCTTTCCATTATGATGTAGGATACGGGACCCATGGAAGCTTTGTAAGGAGGAGACATTTGACTGGCCAATATTGGCACTGGCTTTCTGGGTACCTGCACTGGCAGGAGCTCCAGCTGCAAAGCCATTCCCTGCATCATAGGCCGCAGAGAGTTCTTTTAGGGTGGACTCATTCTGTATTTTCTCATCTAGGTAAGGGGCAGCTTTCTGGTAATACCCCCTGCTAAGACCAGCTGTCTGGCGAGAATAAATACCTATAAGTTCCTTCACATCCTCCTCCCCATTATCTGATCTTTGGGTCATAAAAAGTCCGTCTTCTATAACAGTAGGGGCAGAGGTGGCTCTGCTCGCTTTAGCAGACAGAAATGCCCCTGTCTTAGCATCAAGCTTATAAAGGGTACCAGGAAAGGTGGTGCAGTACAGTTCATTATCTACAATTACTGGAGAGGACATAATGTCACCATCTATCCATTTCTGCCAAAGAATATTTCCCGTTTCTAGCTCCATGGCTATCAGTACATGGGAAGCTTGTAAAGAAGAATTAGTTTCAGTCTTAGATGACTCTTGCTGTTGGGCTCCGTAAGAGGGGGTATATATATTTTTAGCTGGGGGTAAACTGATGTTTCCCCTTCCTGCTGGGTAAGCTGTATATACTATTCCATCTTTAATACTGGGGGTAGACATTAAAGGATCTCCCAAAAAGTAGGACCATAGTAATTCTCCACTTAAGTAGTTTAAGGCAAAAATGGTACATGATTCCGTATTGAAAACCACAATATCATTTTCTATAATGGCAGAGGAAGGCCCATCATCATCCAAATCCATCCCCCATATGAGCGCTCCTGTTTCAGCACTAAATGCATAAAACTCTTTGCTCCCAAAGCCTCCGCTTACAAATAGCATCCCCTTGTATACAGTAGGGCTAGGCGTAAGGCTCATTTTGGGAAGGGTAATCTCAAATCCATTTTCTGTCGCTTTTAGGTACTCTCGGATTTCTCTTGGGCTTACGTGTCCGGGCCTGAAGGTTTCTGTAGGAGCAGGCATGGTGGATTGAAGCTTGAGAACATCAGATAGAATATCTGTACTATCTGAGGGGTCAGGATCAAAGGAAGTATGAGGGGCTGAAGGAGAAAACCATTGTCCAACTGACAGAAAGAACAATAGGGAAAGTATGCTGGCTAATTTCATCACAGTTTCTTTGAAGAGTCTTTATATATAGAGGGGAATAGACCCTATTTTTCACACTACTGG
>JBCCLI010000076.1:0-20859 GCA_039026975.1 Bacteroidota bacterium
ATGATAGAAGGCTTTACTGATAATTACCTCAAAGTAAAGATTCCCTACCAGGAGGCTCTCACCAATACCATTACCCCAGTACACTTAAGCAAAATCAATGCTGAGGGAGTGATGGAGGGCGCAATTTTAACCTCAGTTTATTAAGGCTTCCTTTTTTGTAAGTAAACTTGTGTTAGCTTCCCATTATCTGAATAGAATTCTCTTTTTATTCGTATCTTAAAATTATCACTTGATAACTTTTACAGATGTCTATTCTTCTATCTGACGACATGCTAAAAAATGCACTTATTTCTGAAGAAGAACTACGCCTTGAGCTAGCCATTTTTCTTTTTCAAAAAGGAATACTCACGCTTGGAAAAGCAAGTGAATCTTTAGAGGTGCCCCAGTTCATTCTCCAAAAAGAACTAGCTACCCGAAAAATCCCGCTAAACTATGGGTACCAGGAATTTCAAGAAGACTTAACAGTAGTTGAAGAAATGAATAGTAACCATTGATCGTCATTAGTGATACTTCTGTCCTTAGTAACCTCATTCTTATAAATAGACTAGATATCCTGGAACAAGTATTCAGCGAAATCATTATTCCAAATGAGGTTGCAGCTGAGTTAATGAAGCTAAAAGACTATGGAATAGATTTATCTACATTTACCAATGCTACTTGGATCAAAACACTCAATTCTAGTAATCAAGCCCTGATTAAAGATTTATCTGGATCTCTTGACAGGGGAGAATCTGCTGCTATCTCCTTAGCACTTGAAGTAAACGCTGATTATTTGGCTATAGATGAAAGGGCAGGGAGAAGAATTGCAAAAGAGCTAGGATTGAAGATAATTGGTCTTATAGGTATTCTTGTACGTGCTAAGAAGCTAAGAATAATTCAAGAAGTAAAACCAGTTTTAGATGAGTTGATTTCAAGGGCCAACTTTTACATTAGCAAACACTTTTACAATAAGATTTTAGAAGACATTGGTGAGAACTAACCCTCTGTAGCTTCCAACTCCTGCTTCATTTTATTCTTCCTATACCACTTATAGCCCACAAAGGCGCAGAGTAAGAAGGGAAGCGCTAGCAAGAACAAAATCCCAGTATTTAGACCGGTCCCCATAAAATAGCTACCGCCCTCACCTTTGGTAGCTGCTGAGGCCTTACACATAGAGCATTGGCTCATTCCCTGCTGGACAAGGAAAAGCAAAAAGAAGGCGGAAGCTAGTATATGCTGATGTATATTTCTCAGGCTATGCATATTCTTTTTCAAAGGTAGAAGCGCAGTTTTTGGCAAAGACAACAACCAAAATACTACATTCAACATTATGCCATTAATGACAAGGGCTCATGAACCAATAAACCAAAACACCAGTAACTGATACATATAACCAGAGCGGAAAAGTGATTCTGGCTAGCTTCATGTGCTTATCATAGGTCTCATTCAAAGCCCTGTAAATGGTAAACGAGGCTAGAGGGATGATCGTTACAGATAGTAAGATATGCGTGAGGAGGATGATAAGATACACAGGCTTAGGAACGATTCCATCCTCACAGTACACCGTGTGCCCTACTGACATGTGGTATAACACATAGCTAACCAAAAAGATAGCAGACAGGATGAAAGCACTTAGCATGGAGGCCTTGTGTGCCTCTTTCTTTTTTTGCTTAATGAGCACTATTCCTGTTACTAGCAGGACGGACACCATAGAATTGATAACCGCATTTAACTTAGGAAGGATGTAAGGATCAAATCCCAGTCTTATAGGCGGTAACAGGCCCGGAGTCATGAGAACACCTACTACTACCGGGACCGCTACAGAAGCTACCCATATTACAGGGATGTATACTTTACTATTCAGTCTTTCTTCAGCCATAAATCACCAAATTCTCCACCAATCATATTTTGGAACATATTCTTCTTTAAGAACCAAAATATCCTCTTTTAGTTTGGCTACTCCATCTTCTGCTCCTTGATACTTTCCTCTTACCCTCCCCTCTTTATCTATTAACACCAATACCTCAGGGGCACGGGAAATGGAATCTGCTGCTTCAAAATAAACATGAAATCCAGACTCGGCTATTTTCCTTGTTATAAGGCTATCTCCTGAGAGAATATCCCATTTCCGAGTATTAGCTTCATATGTTTCTCCTAAGGCTTTCAGGATTAAGGTATCATCCTTTGAAGGAGTTAGGCTCATAGAGATTAGGTATATGAGGGTATCTTCCTGGAAGCTATTTTGAAGGTCAGCCATTTGCTGAAATGCAGCAGGGCTGTTCTCACAATCACCGCAGTAAAAGTGAAAGATCCGTATACGCCCATCCATTTTATCACGTGATACAGGTTCTACCTGTTGATTTAGCATATTAAATGCTGGAACCGTTTGATAGATAGTATCCCAGTTTACCTCCCCTACTCCTATGGGATAATACTTTTTCAGTCTTTGGTCCTCTTCACAGCTGATAAGCGCAAACAGTAGGACTGCTATAAAAAAGAATCTATATATGGAAGGCTTCATGGTGGTTAGTCTTTACCTATTTCCTCTGGATATGCTAAGAGGATCAGGGCCCTAATATCCTCATTTAAGGTCTTCATTTCTCCTAGGTCAGTAGCGGTATAGTAGTTTCTGACTTTCCCTTCCTTATCTATTAGGGCTACTTGCTGAGCCGTAAAGGGCCGCTTGGAGGTATTTAATTGAGTAAATTCTTTAAAACCCATATCCAGGGCAAGTGCCGTAACAGCTTGTTTCTCACCTACTAGAAAATCCCACTTCCCTTTCTCTACGTCCATAGAATCCACGTAGGTTTGAATAGAATCTGGCCCATAGTGAATAGAAAGCATAGTAATAAAGTCAGCGTCTATAACATTCTTGTAGACTCTTCTCAGATTCCCATTGAGCACCTTAGTCTTCAACTTATCGCCGGTAGAAAAGAAACTCACAACGGCGATCTTATTCTGAAGAATATCATCTGAAACAGAATCTCCTTCCACGTCTATGAAGGTGAAAGGAGGAACTTGGTAGTAGGTGGTATCAGAACCACTTACGCTGTATTGGTAGGGAAAATCTGTAAAGACCTGAGTGGAAATATATCTAAATGAAACAAAAAGGGCGGGGGGAACAATTAGTACCAATGCGGTAATAATTGTGGTCCAGGGATACTTTCTATTAGCCATAAATTTTTCTGTATGTTCCTACTTGGGAGAACACATACATAATGATCCTACCTGAATAGAATACTAGCTTATGCTTCCCCAGTAACTCCCTTCAATAATGAGCCCTATAATAAGCCATATGATGAAGAGGAAAGGGATCATGATAGTCAAAATTAACCTTCTCAACTCATCTTTAAGATGCATAAAGTAGGCCATTATATAGAAGGCTTTAAAAATAGTAAGGATGATATAGAGCAGGTTCTTCATCGTTTGAACGGTATCTACAGAAATCCCTGTTATATCCGCAAAGCCTCTCCAGGTGAAAGCCACAAAAAATTCGAAAGCTGTCAGCCCCGCCAATATCCAAGCGGTTTTAATGATTACCTTACGATCAGCAGCTCCTCCATCAGATGCAGTTCCCATATGCTTTTCAGTTTAGTGTATGATAGTGATTGTATATGTCAAACTAAGTAGAAGAAGGTAAATACAAATACCCAAACCAAATCTACAAAGTGCCAGTATAGCCCTATTTTTTCTACCATCTCGTAATGCCCTCTCTTCTCATAGGTCCCTTTTCTGACATTTACATACAGGATTACGAGGAGAACTACCCCACTAAATACGTGTGTTCCATGAAATCCTGTTACAAAGAAGAACAGGTCAGCAAATGCTTGAGGGCCATATTCATTGGCTTTTAGGTTAGCCCCCCCGTGGTGTCTGTGAAGATACTCTCCACTTGCATTTTTTTGATTCCCTATCGCCTTGATTTGGTTGACTATTTCTGTCCGCTGTATCAGCCTGCCATCTTCTTTGATTCTAAAACCAAGAAGCTCCTCATCATTCCCTTTCACAAATAAAGCAGTATACTCTCCTCCCTCTGAATACTTAGCACTCAAGGGTTCTAATACTTCTGCTGGTACTACTATGCCTTGATCTTCAAACCCATGTATAAAGTGATACCACTCATATGCCTGACAGCTAAGGAAGGCAGCTCCTCCTAAAATAGTGTAGAAAGTCCATTTAGCTACCTCATCTTTAGCACGTCTATGGCCTGCTTCTACTGCAAGTACCATAGTTACACTACTCAGGATCAGGATGAATGTCATTAAGCCTACAAAAACCAAGGGAGCTTCTATATGGAAAAATTCGTACAGACCTGGTGTGTGTGTAAAGACCTGTTCTGGATCAGCCCATGCCTGAGCCCCGGGTTCTGAGATAGACCTTACCCGTAAGGCTCCATATGCTACTAGAAGGGCAGAAAAGGTAAAAGCATCGGATACTAGAAAAAACCACATCATGAGCTTCCCCCAACTCGCTTGGAATACAGGATTTTCTCCTTCTACTAGTGCTCGCTTATCTACAAAGACGTTAGACATGTACGATAGTGTTAAGTGTCTATATAATATGCTTCTCTATCTGAGAATATGTGTATGGTCGCATGAAAGTCTGACTCACAAATTTAATATAATTCAAATGCTCTCCCAACTGCTACCTGCTTATCTTAACAGATATTCCGCTTAGATATAGGAATTTTGAGTCATCCAGATCACAACTAGTAAAAATACCCATAGCAGGCTTAGAAAATGCCAAAAAGTGATGGTCACCTCAAAAGTAATTCTCCTACTTTCTTTTCCATTTTTGAAGTTATTCAAGCCTGTCTTTATGAAGGTATAAATAAGTACAAAAAGGGTTCCCACTACGTGTAAACCGTGTAAACCTGTCAGAATGTAGAAAAAGGAAGCAGAGTTATCTCTTCTGCTTGAATCTACAAAAGGAAGTCCTCCTTCAGTCATAATCCCCCAGGCTTTAACCTGACCCCAAAGGAAGATCAACCCCAGAAACAGGGTCAGTCCTAACCCAACTAACGCCTTAGGGATGTCCCCCTTTCTCTCAGCCCAAGCGGCATACTGTATAGTGATGCTGCTCACCAATATAGTAGCTAAGTTTGTCCAGAGAATACTGGGTATTCTAAAAAACAACCTATCATCTGGCTTCATGGCAATATCTACCATATAGGCACTGGTAAGTCCCCCAAATATCATGATAATAGACATGATAAAGAGCCACACATTGAACTTGTAAGGGTGGACTAAATATCTTTTTTCATCTATAGCCATTGAGCTCATAATCTCCTTAGACTTATGTTAACTCCTAAAAAATATAAAAATCAACTGTATTACTGGTAGATATATAAAGGATGCAAACATAAGCTGCTTAGCATACTTCATATCCATCTTTGTCCATAACTTGAAAGCTGGTAGGGAGAACATAAGTCCTGAAAGAACCAGTAATCCTAGTCCCCACCCATTGATCATCATCATTTGATACGGAAACCAACATAGGGGAATCAAGCAGCTTGTATATAACAGGATTAACCTGGCACCTACCTTAGATCTCCCTTCATGTGTAGGTAACATCTTAAACCCTGCCTTCCTATAGTCATCATCCAGAACCCATGCTATAGCCCAGAAATGAGGAAATTGCCAGAAGAACTGGAAAATAAAAAGCAGAATTCCCGGGGTATCTAGCTGACCTGTATAAGCTACCCACCCTATTAAAGGAGGCATAGCACCTGGAATGGCTCCTACGAATACGGAAAAAGGAGAAACCTGCTTCATAGGGGTGTAGACAAACCCGTACAAAAGCAGTCCTATGAATCCTAAAAGGGCTGTTACCAGATTGAATACATAGCCCAGAATAATTACTCCCAGCAAGCCTACCATAAAGGAAAAAACAAGGGCGCCATTGATGCTGACTTGCCCAGTAGGAAGCGGCCTGTCCTCTGTCCTCTTCATGATGGCATCCAAGTCTTTCTCTAATATCTGGTTCAGAATATTAGAGGCCCCCGTAACCATCAGCCCACCTGCGCCAATTAGCACCACCATGGGCCACTCAAATGCGCTACCTGCCGCTAACACATATCCAAACATGGCAGAGATAGCTACCAGCATAGACAGCCGTAGCTTTAGCAGCTTGACATAGGCCTTAGTTACTCTTGAGGACTGTTCCAGCCATTCAAAAGGTCTTGCTTGGGCAATGCTAACAGATATATCTCTTAGTCTATTCATTTGTTATTTCATGGCTTGCGCCATCATATCTACTCTACTTGCTACTATATCTTTACTATTCTCTGACCTTCCCATTAATGTGACCATCCAGAGAGAGAATGCTATCCCAAACAGTAAGGTAGCACCCAATAAATGGACGGGTTGTAAAAATGCTGGAATGGCAAAGTTATGCATACTGATCCCGGCTATTACTTCTGTTACAAATACAACTCCCATCCCTATAGCCAATCTCTTAACTAATGGCTCTTCTTTCATAAGACGGGACAACCGCCGGAACCATATCACTAGCGCTATTGTCATAGCGTAGTAAAACACTTTATGGATAGGATACACACCATCTAACTTTCCTATCCAACTATCTCTACTTCCTCCCTCTACAGATTTAGCCAGATGATCTATAGCCTCTCTCACTTGTGTCCCCATGACTATTTGGGCAATGATCATCAAAAGGAATAGTCCCCCAACAAGAGCAGTGGTAGAAGACACAGCCATAGGCTTAAACCCATTCCTACGAGTAGCTCTATGTGTGAGGAGAAGGGTGTATACATATAATCCCAGGATGGTTAACGCAATGATCATATGTATCGTGATAACTCCCCCCTCTAGATTAGTTCTGACTACGTAGGCCCCTATACCTCCCTGGATTATAACCAGAAAAAGAGCAAAGAAGCTAAGTGCAGTAACACTTGAATGCGTCTTCCTAAGTTTTAGGGAATAGACAGCAGTACCTAAGGAAAATAACCCTATAAGAACCCCTATCAACCTATTTACATATTCTACCCAGGTTTTAAATGCATTGAAGGTAGTATCTGCATACCCTCTATCTTTGTATGTGACCTGATAGTCAGCTGGAAGCTGAGAGACATCTGTAGGAGGTATCCACTGCCCAAAACACTTTGGCCAGTCAGGGCATCCCATTCCTGAGCCCGTCATTCTTACTATCCCTCCTACCAATATCAAAAAAACAACAGCACCCACTGTAAGGAAGCAAATTTGCTGGAATCTCTTTACAGTAAGTGCTGCTGGTATGGAGGATGCTTTTCTCAATATATAAACTCTGTTCAGAAGAATAGACCTAAGCTATTCTTCTATTTCTTCTTTTTCTATTTCTATTACTGGCTTACCTACTTCAGGTGCTTTAGGAGGAACAAATCCTTCCTCATACTCTACCTCAGAATCAGGAATATTTTGAGGTATGAAGTCCTCTTTTACGCCTGGCCTGGAATAATCATATGCCCAGCGATACACTTTTGGAATGGCTCCAGGCCAGTTTCCATGTCCAGGATTAATGGGCGTAGTCCACTCCAGGGTAGTAGCCTTCCAGGGATTTGAAGTTTCTTTTGTCATCTTTTTACCCCAGAAAATACTTCCAAAGAAATTGGCCAGGAAGAATAGCTGACCTAAGAATCCTACAATTGCTGAAATGGTAATAAAGCTCTGAAGATCCATAAATCCTTGGGAGAAGTTGAAGGCAGAAAAACTGTAGTAATGTCTAGGTACTCCTCCTAATCCCATATAGTGCATAGGGAAAAATACACAATAGAGGGATATAAACGTAAACCAGAAATGTATGTATCCTAACCTTGGATTCATCAATCTTCCAAACATCTTAGGGAACCACTGGTAAACTCCAGCAAAGAAGCCGAAGGCTGATGCACTTCCCATCACTAAATGGAAGTGAGCTGTTACGAAATATGTATCATGCAAGGGTATATCCAGGGCAGCATTTCCTAAGAAAATCCCTGTAATCCCTCCTGTGATAAAATAGGACACTAACCCAATAGCAAAAAGCATGGGAGGGGTAAATTGAATATTCCCCTTCCAGAGCGTAGCTATATAATTAAATGCTTTAATGGCGGAAGGTACCGCTATCACTAGTGTAAAGAGCATAAACACCGTTCCCAGGAATGGATTCATACCCGTCACGAACATGTGGTGTGCCCACACAATGAATGATAGGACGGCAATAGCAAGTATAGACCCTATCATGGCTTTATATCCAAAGATAGGCTTACGTGAATGTACAGCTACCACTTCTGAAGTAATCCCAAGTGCTGGTAGCAATACTATATACACTTCTGGGTGCCCTAAAAACCAGAAAAGGTGCTGGAAAAGAATGGGACTACCGCCAGAATAGTGGAGTAATTCTCCACCAATGTATATATCAGACAAATAGAAGCTTGTACCTAACAGTCGGTCAAACATCAACAGTAAGGATGCAGAAAACAGTACTGGGAAAGAAAGTACCCCAATAACGGCTGTCAGGAAAAATGCCCAGATAGTCAATGGCAATCTATCCATAGACATTCCTTCTGTTCTCAGGTTAAGTACCGTTGTGATATAATTGATCCCCCCTAACAGAGAGGAAGCAATAAATAGTGTCATAGAAACTAACCACATAGTCATCCCCGTCCCTGAGCCAGAAACCGCCTGTGGCAAGGCACTTAGCGGAGGATAGATGGTCCATCCACCTGATGCAGGACCTGTAGAAATAAATAGAGACGCTAGCATGATGAGGGAAGAAACAAAAAAGAACCAGTAAGAAAGCATGTTCAGGAATCCTGAAGCCATGTCTCTGGCACCTATTTGTAGCGGGATGAGATAGTTAGAGAATGTACCACTTAATCCTGCTGTTAGGACAAAGAATACCATAAAGGTTCCATGCATGGTCACCAACGCAAGGTAGAAGCCAGGGTCAATGCTACCACCATCTACCCACTTCCCTAATATGGGACTCAAAAAAGAGAGATCCATATCAGGATAGGCAAGCTGCAGCCTGAAGAGGGTAGACATCCCAATACCGATAATCGCCATGATGATACCGGTAATCAGAAACTGCTTCCCAATCACCTTATGGTCGGTACTGAATACATATTGAGTCCAGAAATTCCCATGGTGATGATGATCATCGTGGTGATCATGATCATGAGCATGGTCCTCTCCAGCATGTACTTGTAATTGCTCCGTTGCCATCGTTTTTCAGTTATATCTTTCGTTAGTCTATGTTTATGAAAATATTAATTGGCAGCTAGCGAACTTTCCGCTTCTGCTTCTACAGGAGCCATTTCTGCATCAGCTACTCCTCCCTTACTACCACCCGTAACCTCTTTCCATGTAGCGTAAAATGGCTTTTGCTTCCTTAGCCAATTATTAAACTCCGCTTCCGTTTCCACTACCACTACCCTTCTCATGTTCCAGTGCGCAGAACCGCATATTTGCTGACATGACATCTCATAATCAAAATCTTCATCCCCTCTAATCTCTCTCATTTCTTTTGTAGTCTTGGTAGGGGTAAACCAGAAAGAGGTAGGCATACCCGGCACTGCATCCATTTTTACCCGAAAATGAGGTAGCGTAGCAGAATGTAACACATCTCTAGACTTAATGTTCAATAGAACAGGTTTACCTACTGGCAAGTGTATCTCATTAGTAATAAGGTCATCATGTCCTCTCCTATCTTCGAAGTTAAATCCTATGTCATTCCCAGTACCGTCATCTATATACTGTACACTGGTAGTACCAAATTCTAGGTCTGCTCCAGGGTATCTTACTGTCCAGGCAAACTGCTTGCCATTCACTTCCAACTGTACTGCATCTTCAGGGGCCTCTTGCATGATATCATGCCAAACGATTACACCTCTGAAAACCAGAATAGTAAGCACAACGGCAGGGATTGCGGTCCAGAAAATCTCTAATCTATTATTATGAGAATAATGAACTGCCTTACGCCCCGGCTTCCCTCTGTAATACCATGCATACCAAAAGAGAAGTGAGTTAGTAACTACCACCACGAAAATGGATACATACATGGTGATCCAAAACATATCATCAATCTTCTCTCCATGCTCAGAGGCTGGATTATATGTCAGAGTCATGTACTCTTTGTACACGTTCTGAAGCACAAACACCATAATCATCCCAAACACGAAAAAGGCCAGAAAAAGAGCTGGATTAATAGTGTTAGGATTCCATTTGGCAAAGGGATCTATATCTCTAAGCCTGAATACCAGATAGAGGTTAACTGCTACTAGCAGGAGAATCGCGCCCAGTAACACTTGGGCGAGCGTTATCATTGATTGTGGATCCATAGAAATTTTACTTACAGATCTTAATATATATTCTTTTTACTATATAAACACTCCTTAAAGGAGATTGTTAACAAAACTTTCTTTTTAAGTAAGGAGAATTCTTTCAAGCTTTCTTACACATCCCCAGTGGTATGATGTAAACTCTCCTCTAAATATGGATGCTTCAAAGGCACTAAATTTGCCTTGGCCAGCCCTCTAAACACTACTAACAGGAATAAGCCTGCAAAAATCATAAACCATCCTATTTCCATCATCCCTATTTTAGCCTGATCAAACATCACCCCTGGCATAATCATCTGGAATAAGTCATTCCAGTGCCCGATGAGGATGATAGACGCAACAGGGATGTAAAATCTAGGGTCCCGTCTCGCATTTCTATTTAACATGCCCAAGAATGGAAGCACAAAATTCAATAGAAGGTTGAGATAGAAATAAGGAGCGTACCCCAAGTATTCTGCATCCTCAGTGCTCCATCTCTTTACGTAGTAGATAGTTTCCTCAGGTATATTGGAATACCAGATTAATAGAAACTGAGAAACCCACATATATGCCCAGAAGATACTGAATCCCAGCATATAGGTGTTTATGTCTTGTGCATGAGAATCATTCACATACTTCATATACCCTTGACGTCTTAGGAAATAAACCAAAATGGTCAGGGTAGCCATGGCAGAAGCCATAGAGCCTGCAAACGTATACACTCCAAAGATGGTACTAAACCAGTGAGGCTCCAATGACTTAATCCAGTCTATCGCAAATAGAGAGTAGGAGATAGCAAAGAACACAACAAAGCCAGCTGATATTCCCAGACTTTTCTCAAAGTTCCTAAGTCCTCCAAGAGTATCTTCTCTAGTAGAAAGCCTTCTCAAAATAGTAGCTATCAGTATCCAAACGCTAAAGAAGATGATACTTCTTATGATAAAGCCTGTAGGATTTAGATAGGCTCTTTTAGTATCTATAAGTGCATCCACTCCTTCCGGAATAATGATCCACTCAAAAATTTGATCCATAAACAAAAAGCACGCTACCACTGCAATAGCAGCAAAGGGTAGCCACCCAAACATAGCTTCAGGCACCCTTCTAATAGCCGTTTGCCAACCTGCATTTCCCACTCTATGGACTGCTATAAAAAATAGTGCGCCCATAGCTATGGTAATGAAATACAGGTTACTCATATAGAAACCTGTCAATAGGCGTGTCACCCAAGTGGGCCCATGATGTCCGTGCCCTCCCCCATGCGCTTCCTCTCCATGACTATCTCCATGGGCGTCTCCGTGAGAATCACCAACATGCGCCTCATCAGCATGGCCGTCATCTCCGTGTTCATTATCCCCATGATCATCCCCATGAGAATCATCTGAATGCTGGTCATTAGAGACTGTATAAACAGTAGCATCTTCTGTAACTACCTCGGCATGTTCCTCACCGTGTGAGTCATCATTATGCCCATCAGCACTTTGAGCTAGGTATGCGCCTATAAGCACCAAAATAACTCCTATACCGACGAGTCCATATACCAGATTCCTAATCCTGGAAGAGAGCTCGAACCGTTCAGTTAATTGTTCCGGTGTAAAATGTGAACTAGCCAAGGTTCTGTGTATTTATATTTTTAAACAAAATGCTAATCGTGCTTAGTAGTTATTCTGGAAATCCTGAATATAACAGATCACCTGCCAACGCTCTTTAGGAGTTAACTGAGAAGCGTAGGAACCCATGATCCCCTTCCCATAGGTAATAGAATAATACATCTTACCCGGAGGGAGAAATCTATGTGCTTCATCAGAATAAGAAGGGACATTCCCAAATACTCCTGAAGTTACCAGCTGTCCTTTTCCTTGCCCATTTTGCCCGTGGCACATGATACAGTAGATCTCGTATAATTCTTTTCCTCTCGCATACGTTTCAGAAGAACACTTCTGATCCTCTTCATTAGTTTCCAGATCAAACAGCGGGCTTTGTGTAACCTTCTCTCCTGCTAACTCATAGTTGTCAGTATTGAACCCATCATTAATAGGGCCAAAGTGAAAAGGCTCATACTGCTCAGACCTATACCATGTGCGAGAAGTACGTGGCATGGTTCCCTCAGGTGCTAGCTGCGCGCTCAGTCCATTCGAGAATGGAGTGGTCCTGGCTTCTCCTTCTGTATTTACTGTTTGAGAATAAGCTTCAGGAGGGATAGAGTTATACATGTTAGGGGCATATTCCTTATTCCGTTTAGACTTATCGGTATAAGGAGTATAGCAGCCATGCATAAGTATGCTTAAGGCTAGCAGTCCCAACAGATATATATTTTTTGACATCTTCATGTATTGTGCAGCTTTATACTGTTACTTCTTTCTCACTTATCTCAAAAGCTTCATTATCCTTCAGTATACCCGTAACTTCCTCTATATCCTGAATTTTATTCTTATCTATTGCGATTACAAACACATCATCAGTTTGCCTATCGTCCATGAGAACAGCCTTTTTTCCTGGCCAATACCTGGCTACAATAAAGAAGGTGATCACAATGCCATGGGCGGCAAACAGAACCGTCAATTCGAAGGTGATAGGCACAAAACTGGGCCAAGGAATATTAGGCTTACCTCCTATGTTCATAGGCCAGAAGCTGCCAAAAATAGAGCCCATAGCAAGAATAGCGACTGAAAACCCTATAATACCGTAGATGAAGGAAGCGTAGGCGAGTCTGGTACGCTTGATGTCCATTAAGGACTCTATCCCGTGCAGTGGAAAAGGGGCATACACATCGTACACCTTCACGCCAGCACTTTTGAATTTCGCCAGCGCCTCCATTACATGATCAGGATTCCAAAACTTACCTAACAGAAACTGCTTGTTCATAATCGAAAGTGTATTTTCATCCTCCTACCTAAGCAGGAAGTCATTTATTAGTCTACGATTGCTTTAGTTACTGTTGATTCACCTAAGTTTTCTGGCTTCTTAGGATGCCTTACCAGGGTCTTCACCTCAAAAATGTTGATCACTGGTAAAAACTTAGCAAACAGGAAGAACAGGAAGAAGAACAAGCCAAATGTTCCAATAAAAATTCCTGCTTCCACCCATGTAGGCGTGTACGTAGCCCAGCTGGATGCTAAATAGTCTCTGTGCAGAGAGGTTACAATGATAACGAAACGCTCAAACCACATTCCTATGTTCACAAAAATGGATAGGATGAAGGTGAACACCATATTTCTTCTCACCCATCTGAACCAGAATAGCTGAGGCGTAATTACATTACAGCTAAACATGATCCAGTATGCCCATGCATATGGCCCAAAGGCTCTGTTGATGAAGATATATCTTTCCCAGAGTGAACCTGAATACCAGGCCACAAAGAACTCAGTCATATAGGCAAGACCCACAATAGATCCCGTAGCCACCACAATTTTAGCGATAGACTCCATGTGATCCATGGTGATGTAGTCTTCCAGCTTGTATACCTTCCGCGTAACAATCATTAACGTCTGCACCATTCCAAAACCAGAGAAGATAGCACCAGCCACGAAGTAAGGAGGGAAGATAGTAGTGTGCCATCCAGGAATAACTGAAGTGGCAAAGTCCATACTTACTATGGTGTGTACTGAAAGTACCAGAGGAGTAGCTAATCCAGCCAATACCCAGGTAACGATTTCATACCTGGACCAGTTTCTGGAGGAACCATCCCATCCAAAGCTCAGAAAACCATAGATAGAAGACATAAATTTTCTTCCTTTCTTACGCAGTCTGTCTCTTAGCGTAGCAAAATCAGGTACCATTCCTAAGTACCAGAATACCAAGGATACTGTCAGATAGGTAGAAATGGCGAATACGTCCCATAGGAGCGGGGAGTTGAAGTTCACCCAAAGTGACCCTCTTGTATTAGGTAGCGGAAAGAACCATAGCGCCAGCCATGGACGTCCCATGTGGATAACCGGGAAAAGTCCCGCACAGAAAACGGCAAAAATGGTCATGGCCTCAGACGCACGGTTGATGGAATTTCGCCATGGCTGTCTGAAGAGAAGTAGTACCGCAGAGATCAAGGTACCAGCGTGACCGATTCCTACCCAGAATACGAAGTTGGTAATGTCAAACCCCCAACCTACCGTAGGATTCAATCCCCATGTCCCAATCCCTTCCCATATGGTCCATCCTATAATAGCAAAGCCCGCCGCCATTACCAGGCCGGAAAAACCAGTAACAACTAGCCAGAGCAAATTCGGCTTGGATTCAATGGGCCTAGCTATATCCTCTGTAATCTTGTTATAGTGCTCCGTGTTGGTAACCCATTTCTGGCGTATGGGGGATTCAACGTGACTCATATGCTATATATTAAAGCGTATATGATGATTCTTTTTTTATCTAAACTTTAGTGTAATTCTGCACCTCTTTCTTAATGGCTTCTTTCTCCTCGTATTCTTCTACTGTTCTGTTTCTTACTTTAGTCATGTACTTGATAGATGGAAGGGTCTTCACTTCTTCCAGTACTGTGTAAGAGCGCTCATCATAAAAGAGCTTGGACACAGCACTATTCTTATCATTCAAGTCTCCGAAGACTACTGCATTAGCTGAACAAGCACTCTGACAGGCTGTCAAGTTCTTATCATCTGGCTTAGCAAATGAACTATTAGCTTGGATCTTGGCTTTCAGCTTGGCTTCCTGTAGACGCTGCACACACCATGAGCACTTCTCCATGACTCCACGGAAACGCACAGTAACATCTGGGTTCAGTACAAGTCTCCCTAACTCATTCTGGTATGGGTTCACATCCCTGAATAACTCATCATTGTAGTAGCTGAACCAGTTAAAACGACGCACCTTGTAAGGACAGTTGTTTGCGCAGTATCTGGTTCCTACACAACGGTTATATGTCATTTGGTTAAGCCCCTCATTACTGTGGATGGTAGCTAGTACCGGACATACCGTTTCACATGGTGCATTATCACAGTGCTGACACATCATAGGCTGGAAAACCACATCTGGATTTTCTGTATCTCCACTGTAGTAGCGATCAATACGTAGCCAGTGCATATTCCTACGATCACGCACCTCTTTCTTACCTACTACAGGAACATTGTTCTCCGCATGGCAGGAAATGATACAAGCGCCACAACCAGTACACTTATTTAGGTCTATGACCATCGCCCAACGGATATTTCTGTTGGTTTCCGGATCTTTAAAGTGAGATTCCCAAAGGGTGACTAAGTGCTTACGCTTCTCTTCCCACTTTTCTACATTCTCACGATAAGGATTATCTTTCCCTCCTTCTCCATTATAGAATGGGAGAATAGTTTCTCGTATAATATAGTCAGTACGGTCATAGTCATCTCCAAACACCTCCCCCTTAGCAGGGTCATAGAGAGTATCAAAGGTCTGGGTAAGTGCTAGTGGGTAGGTTTTCTCCGTCTTACTGATGGATACCCCTCCACGTCTGTAGCTCACATTATCTCCATTCCGCGTCAATAACTGGAAAGCATTATATCCTCCCACAACTTTAGCTACCCTACCTACATTCTTAGACCTTCCATATCCCAGTGCTACCCCTACTGTATTTCTGGCTAAACCGGGCTGTACAAAAACTGGAAGTTCTACAGGTTCTGCCAGGCCTTCTATGCTAACACTTACTATATCCTCATTCTTCAGTCCATTCTCCTTAGCATATGCATTAGGGACTACTAAGTAGTTATCCCATGCCACTCGAGTGATAGGATCTGGAAGCTCATGTAACCATGGATTATTTCCATATTTACCATCCCTTATAGCTACTTTTTCATAGAGAACGATTTCCATTCCCTCTGTAACAGGGCCTTTAATCCCCTTACTTGCCTCTAAAATAGCTACTTCATTAAAGCTAAATCTTCCTCCTGAAGTGGCTTCCTTCTCATATACTCCTTTTCTCAGGCAGGTATCCCAAAACGCCTGACCATCAACGAAGTTTTCTTCTTGCTCAGCCTCATATATAGAGAACCAACGATTCTTCAGATAATCATGGAAGTCTATCTTATTTCCTGTCCAGGTAAGGAAAGAATCTTCTACCTGACGTGAGTTAAAGATGGGATTGATTGTAGGCTGAACTACACTGTAAAGATTAGTTGCCTGCTGCTTATCTCCCCATGACTCCAGATAGTGGTGGTCTGGACAAACATATTCACAAAGCTCAGTAGTTTCATCAAATTTATGGGCAAATGAAACAGACAGCTTCATTTCCGGGATGGCTTTCTTAAAAGCGTCTGAATATACTGAGTTGTAGACCGGATTAGCTCCATACAAGAAAAGCCCGTCTACCTCTCCTCTTTCTAACTCAGCAGCAAGGGTAGCTAAATCAGTATCACTCCCTTTCCTGAGTAAGCCAGGATTATCTATGTCTACTGTATTCCCATAGTTATCCAACATGTAGTTGATAGCATTTACTACCTGCTGGATATTTGTATCATTTATTCCACAGAGCACCAGAGATTTTCCCCTGGCCTCTACTAATTCGTTTGCTATTTTATCAAGCCCGTTAGCCGCTACATTGAAAGACTCTACCCCTGGCAGTGTAGGTTTACCAACCAGTCTGGCCACTTTATTGTGGAGATTTAGGAGGGATAAGCCTATCTGTGAGGGTTGAACGGGGAACCTAATGTCTGCATTAGCTCCGGTAAGGCTCAGCATGGACTCTACCTGGAAGTGTCTGGACATTTTGCCAGTTTTGGCATCACGATTCACCACGTACTTCCAAGTAAATTCATTTGGCGCAATCCATGTTCCTAAAAAATCACATGCAAAACTGGCTATTACTTCAGCTTTCTGCATTTGATAGGTAGGAAGCATTCTTTGCCCAAAGGTGGCCTCATGTGCATCTAGAATGGAAGAAGTAGATACTGCATCATACATCACATGGCTGGCTTGCCCATCTTCAAACTGCGCTAAAAATTCATCTATAACAGCCTGGGTAGAAGGGCTAAGCACGCTGGAAGAAAGGACTCTCACTTTAGCCCCTGTCTGCTTAAGCTCCGCTATTTTATTTGCGATCTCTCTATCTACTATATCCCAATCACTAGGATTAGCATTTTTATGTGGTGCACGTATTCTATCTTCATCATATAACCCCAGAATGGTAGCATGCCCTGGCGTATCTATCCCGTTACGGCCTGTGTAGGAATCTGGATTCCCCTCTAATAGTATAGGACGCCCCACCCTGGTCTTTACCAGAACAGGATTTCCTTCAGGAGTGGTACTGGCATAATAGTTAGCCACGCCAGGAATCTGGTCATCCGGCTTCTTAACATAGGGAATGGCCTTCTTAGTAGGAGCTTCAAAGCAAGCAGAAAGAGTAGCAGCAGTCATACCAAATCCCATCACCTTCAAAAAGTCTCTTCTGTTCGCATTAAACCCGAGAGACTCCTCCGTGGTATTACTGAGCGCATCTTCCATAGGAATATCTGTAGAGAACTCCCTGTCTTTCTGTGCAAGAAACTCAGGACTCTGCTCCAGTTCTTCTATTCCTCTCCAATATTTAGGTCTGCTCATTATATGCTAATAGATTTCTTTAATATCAGATAAATAATTACGCTTACTTAGTAGTGGCAGCGAGCACAGTTCAATCCTCCCATATCTGCTACTGTCATATCCGTTTCTTTTCCGAGCACTTTAACCTTCTCCTGACGGTGGCATTCTATACACCACCCCATCCCCAAGTTAGAATACTGATATACCACTTCCATCTCCTGTATTGGGCCATGACATGTCTGACATTCAAGCCCCCCCACTACTACGTGCTGGGCGTGATTGAAGTAAGCGTGATCAGGAATATTATGGATTCTTACCCACTCTACATTCTTAGGCTCTTTTGTGTAGGCGGCTTCATTCACATCCCAACCTACAGCCTCATAGATTTTGGCAATTTCTTCTTCTCCACTGGGGCCTTCAGCAATGTACTTGTGGCAGTTCATACATACGTTCAAGGAAGGGATCCAGGCACTCTTACTTTTATAGGTACCTGAGTGACAATATTTACAATCTATTTCATACTGACCTGCATGCAGCTTGTGGCTAAATGCGATAGGCTGCTCAGGCATGTATCCTTGGTGAAGTCCTATTTCTCTTGCTTCAGTTACTGTCTTTGAAAGACCTCCCACCATAACAAGGGTAGTAATAGTGGTAATTACGTAGGGGCTTCTCATCATAGTAGTAAAGCGCTGCCAGACTTCCCCCCAGTTAAATTCCTCTGCCTGCTCCTTGGATCTGACGGCTGTTACCATAGTGGCCGTAATGAATACTAACATGAGGGCTATCAAGGCTAACACACTTACCAAGCCTACCAGCGCATAATAAAATTCTGGATCATCTATGATACTTCCGCTACCTGCTACTTCACCTCCTCCTGGAATTTCTTCTTCTTTGGGAGCTGCTTCAGCATCTACATAAGCGAGAATGTCATCTATATCAGAGTTGGCCAGGGTAGGAAAGGCCTGCATCAGCTGCTTATTATACTGCTCGTATAAGGCTACTGCTTTAGGGTCTCCAGCATTGATCATGCCTTGGGCATTTTTAACCCAGGCGTATAACCACTCCTTATCATTAGCATATTTCTCAGTTACCCCTGCTAATTGAGGACCCACTAGTTTCCCTTTAACTTTGTGGCAGGCACTACAGTTAGCTTTATAGAGAGACTCGCCATTGGCGAGATCCTCTGCATATCCGATGCTCAGGTAAAACCCGAATATCAGCAGCAGGGAAAATTTACTGAATACGGAAGAGCCCATATATGATGTATGTTTTCTTTCTGTTTATAAACTCGTCTACCAAAAGTTTCTATTTGGTATGACTTGTGATAGTTGCATGCTGGTAAATCGAACAGCAAATTAACATAGTCCCCAATAGTATTCAAACAGAATCGAATAAACTTTCAGAAATGAGTGAACATTTAGAACAATTCTAAATTAAATTTTTCATATATGATTAAATAGCTAAAAATCAGGCCAAAAAGAGGTGATATGAGCATTTTTAAGCCAGGACTTTCTCCTAAGCTATAAGTTGAAGAGGGTGACCCACTCGGAAGATTTGACCAAATTCCTGTAAAATAATACATCTGACTTCTACAATGATTTTTGTCATTCTCACTTAATTAAAGGACAAATCCCAAAGCCTGGAATGATTCTCTCTACCTGTATGATCCTTCCCTGTAGGCTAGGTGGTTCCTGTGAATTCTGTTTATCTTTGAGAATCATTTTCCCGTAATTATCTATATGAAAAAAGTCTTTGATGTCGCTGTTGTAGGGGCTGGTCCTATAGGGTTAGCCTGTGGAATAGAAGCCCAGAAAAAGAAGCTCTCCCACATCATTTTTGATAAGGGATGTCTGGTTAACTCTATATACCATTATCCGGTAAACATGACCTTTTTCTCTACTTCAGAGAAGATTGAGATTGGAGAAGTACCTTTTATTTCTCACACACCCAGACCTACCAGAAGAGAAGCCTTAGAGTACTACAGAAGGGTTCAAAAAAAGTGGGCCTTAAACGTCCATACGTATGAGCGTGTTCATCAGGTGCTCCCCAGCGAGCGCGGACTCCCTTTCACCTTAGAAACTGCTAAGGGAAGGTATCAAGCCCACACTGTAATCATAGCTACCGGATTCTACGATAAGCCTCATCTTATAGGAGTTCCGGGTGAAGATCTTCCTAAAGTCAAGCACTACTATGATGATCCCCACCCTTATATAGACCAAAAGGTGCTAGTGGTAGGGGCTGCTAATTCTGCTATAGATGCCGCCCTGGAAACATGGAGAAAAGGAGCTAGTGTTAGCTTGGTTGTCAGAAAGGAAGCCATCAGCCACCGTGTGAAGTATTGGATAAAGCCGGATATAGAAAATAGAATTAAGGAGGGCTCCATCCAAGCCTATTATAGCAGTACTGTACAGGAGATAAGAGAAAAGGAAGTAGATCTACTGACCCCAGAGGGCGTTATTACTATTGAGAACGACTTTGTGCTGGCCATGACAGGCTTTGAGCCGGACTTCAGCTGGCTGGAAAATATTGGGATACAGTGTTCTGATGATCCTATGCGCTACCCTAAGGTACATGAAGAAACCTTTGAGACGCATATCCCTCATCTATATCTGGCAGGGACAGTCTGTGGTGGAATGCACACCAATAAATGGTTTATTGAAAATTCCATTGTACATGCGAGCACGGTAATGGAGGATATAATTGGAAAATTAGAAGAGAGGGTGGACAGCTACGGTACCCGCTAATGAGGTACCGATAATAAGACTTAGACCCTGTGGAACTATAAAAATTTATTTCTTAAGAAAGCCACAGATTCACTGATTAACACCGAATCTCTATCCGCCGTAATCTGTGAATCTGTGGCTTACACCATTAAAAACTTCTCTTGAGGAGTTATACCCTTACCCCATCAGCTTTACTTACTTCAGGTATCCAAATGACCTCTGTCAACTCCGACCCACCTTTCTCATCCTGAAGGCGCCGCGTTTTATACATCTCCTGGTGAGCCCTCAAATACTCCAGAAATGGCTGGGCGCTCCTAAAGGAAGCATTGTCTGTATAGATAAGCGTCCCTTTCTTAAACTTGGGTTCCAGCATTTTTA
>JBCCLI010000077.1:0-20568 GCA_039026975.1 Bacteroidota bacterium
CCTCTCCTTTTTTCTGCGCCTTTTCTTCTTCCTTCTTCTGTAACTTCGCCTGAACTTCCTCTTTATCTTCTTTTTTCTGGACTTTTGGCTTTGCCTCTTCCTTTATATCTACTGCCTTTTCTTCTTTTTTCTGCGCTTTCTTTTCTTTCTCTTTCCCAAAATCACTACTAAGCTTTGAAATCCCTTTTGCCAAGGAACTCTTATCACCAAGGCCTTTCTTTTTCTTAACCGCCTTTTCCGCAGCTGAATCCGCCTCCTTCTCATACTTATCTCCTACAGATCCTACCTTCATTTTGGTCTGAACATGCTGGGCAGCCGACGTTCTTCCTCTCACCACTGTGGCTGTACTACTTTTGGATTGGTGGGTCTTAGTCATAAGGCTCTGGTATTAGGATTCCTCATCCGGCTTTTTACTCATTTCAACTACAAAGTTTCCAGGTTCTTCTTGTTGCGTATAATGCTGAAAGCGTCTTGCAGGGATAATCAGCTTGTAATAACACTCGTTAATCCCTTGCTTAAGTACTTTATGTCTTCGTCTCTTTACTTTATCGGCATTCCCTTGCTTATTCAGGACTTTGGATTTCTCTTCAGTCAGTAAAGACTCAGAAATGAACAAACTGACGGGCTTTCTCTTCCGTCTCTTATAAGATCTTCCTCTGCGCCTTCTGGCCTTTTTGGGCATAGCCTAACTGGTTTTACCTTCTTTCTGTAATTCTCTTCTGATCCCAGTCAGAATATCCTTAAGGAGAATAGTATCCGACTGTCGGCTGATGGCCATCAAGGAGGCATACCTGACTACATTGATGATGGAACCTCCAGCTAACTTATTCTGAGAAGCGATCTCTTGTAAGTCTACTTTCTCACCGAGTTTAAATTTGGATGAGAAGTCCTGCTCCCATAGTTTATACCGTTCCTGGCTGTCTGGCATAGGGAAGTGTACAATGGACTGGAACCTTCTTAGGAAGGCCTCATCTATATTACTCTTGAAGTTAGAAGCGAGAATAACCAGTCCTGAATACTCTTCTATTCTCTGAAGAAGGTAAGAGACCTCCTGGTTAGCATACCTATCATGGGCTTCATTCACAGAGGTTCTCTTCCCAAAGAGGGCATCTGCCTCATCAAAAAAGAGAATGGCATCTGTGTAGGAGATTCTCGCAAATATATTTTCCAGGTTCTTTTCTGTTTCTCCTATGTACTTAGAAATGACCGTGGAGAGGTCTATCCTGTATACATCCTTTTGAAATTTCTTCCCTAGTAGGGTAGCTGTCAGGGTTTTCCCCGTTCCGGGAGGACCGTAAAACAGGCTCTTATAGCCAGGTTTGATAGCATGTGCCAGATCCCAATCATTCATCAATTCTTTCTCATGCTGTACCCATGCTTGTAGTTCTTTTAGCTGTTCCTGTGTCTGAGGACTTAGAATGAGGTGATCCCAGGCCAAAGCTGTTTGGAGAATTCTGGCTGGAAACTCCTTGCTAAACTGTGGTCTCTTCACCTGCCCGTGTAAGACCATATCTATTACCTCATAGGAAAGCGTCAAGGGCACTGCATTACGAGGTTCTAAGTGAGGTGGATTTTCTAACCGCAATATGTTGTGGCTGGTGAAAAAGTGGTCCCTTTCAAACAGGTACTCTAGTTGTACCCTCACAGCCAGCTCATCTCCTCCTAATAAAAACATAGCAGTCTCTATGGTGGGGATAAAACCAGCATGCAGCTGACCTTTGATTCCCCCAAATTCTGTAAACCCTCTCCGTAGCGTTTCATTAGCCTGGAAGAATACATCCAGAAGTTGGGGTTTGAGGTGAGGGGCTAGCGCCAATAGAAATATGAGTCGCTCAGCTACATTCATCTCATAGTGTCTGATGAAGTGCGCGTAGATAGAGGAACCCTCCTGTAAGTCAGGTGGAGGCAGTTCAAAGATGGATGTCCGTTCCGTCTCCTGCCCGAAGTACAAGGCCATCCTGACATGGATCACCTGTTCCAACCACAATAGATCCCTCTCTAACTGCTGGGCGTTAGAGGGTTGAAACTGTGTTTGTTGCTCTGTTGCTATCTGACTTTGCATAATCACTTGATAAAAAGGTCTTACCATTCTGCAATGAGGGGTCTATCCATCCAGGTAAATCGTTGGAAGCTAATGTTCCAGGGCAATTTCTCCAGGAGAATGTCTGCTCCATCACGTTGGACTTTCAAGAAATATTGGTCTGGATGTATGCTGAGCTTTCCTTCTCGTTGGAGAAAGAACTGCTGAAAATTTTCTATGGAAGTATTCTTGATCACTTCCCAGTGAGAAATCACTGAGCTGAGTAACTCTCTTGCCTCTTGGGATTCCTTATCAGTGGGATAAAATTCCTTAGGAGCTGGTTTTTGAATAGGCCATCCACATAGGACCTTGTTCAATAGTATCTCTGGCTCAGGGAAACTATGCTCAGCCGTTACCAGGTATTGGGAAAGTAGGAGTGCTCTTTCATGAGCGGCTTCATCCTTAAACTTCCCTTTTTCTAGTAGACCTAGTTTCCCCAAATAGCTACCGAAGAAAGGAGATATGAGCACCAGCCCAGCATTTTGAATAAATATGCCTTCCTCAGCCAGGAAAGGCTTGATTACCTCCTCTTCTACGGGATCATTCTCCTTCTGTCCAGCTACTACTTCCTCTTTCTTGGATATTCGTACTTGCTTTTGTGAGGCCTCTACTAGGGGCAGCTTAGCCTTGTTTACCTCCTCATGGGAGAAGAGCACCTTATACAGGGTCTTCATAAAGTCCAGTTGGGAAGCTGAGTAGGATAAAAATGAAGGCTTGGTTACACGCTGAATGTTCCTTAGGACATTACTCGATAACACTTCCTGAATAGAAGTATTTGCTATTTCCTTTCTGAATAGCTCTACAAATAAAGTAGCTGCTGTGCCTGCTGCCATAGACTTCTGTCTTACTAGCAATAGCCAGGGTAATAAGACCCTACTCCTGATCTTTTTCTTTAGACCCACATTCTGCTTATCCTCAGCCTGGACTGAGTCAAGCAGGGCGGCCCATGCTTGAATATTTCCTGAGGAATGATGAAGTAAACGCTGGTACACAGTCGCAGAGAGTATATGGGAGAATTGCCTATTAATTCTCTTAGCCACTTTCTGGGCTGGTAGTTGCAACAGTTTTTGAAAGAAAAGCCTCTTCCCTTCTCCACCGGAATCCAGTATCTCTTTCAGTACTTTTTCCAGCTTTTGCATGGGCTCATGAGCAGCCCACCAGGGCAGGAAACCATTCTCAAGAAAGTATATGAGCAGGTCTGTATGCCTTGCCTGTTGGCTGATAGGAAGTACCTTCTCTTCTTGGCTGACTGAAAACAGTATTTCCTCATCTAATTGATTTCTCAGGCTTTCAGTAAGGACTTCGACAAATCGTTCCCATAAGTTCTCTTCAAAAGCTTCCCCTGGCAAACTACCTAAATCCACTTCCAGCTTTTCCAGCCTGTAGGTAAGACCTTCATGACTGTGTGAGGTGAATACTTCTTCCATCCTGGGTATGAGTTTCTCATAATAAGTTTGTCTAAACCTATCCTGAACCTCCATGGCTCTGGAGACAGAAGAAACTTCCAGTTCGACAGTTTGCTTATGTATGAGATGTGTCAGCATACTATTGGAAAGCTTTACGGATGTCTTCTGCTATTTCCAGTTTAAGTTTTTTGCTTAGTTCGTTAGCTTTCCACCTGTCCCTTATCCCTTTCACACTTATTTCTGCTCTTTCCAGCATCTTAGCTCCTTTGGTGATAGTAAGCGCTCTTTCCTCAGATAAGCGCTCACCCTCTATCATTACCACTGTCTCCAGGTAAGTATGAACCACTTGTTCTGCAAGCTTACGAAGAGACTTTTTTTCAGCGGTGGTTGCCTGGGAGAAATCGCTACTTATTTCCTGGATGGCTTTCTCAAAGCTCGCATTAGCTCTCTGGGGATCATCAGCTACTACCTCGGGGGCAAAGGCTTCCATCTTAAGTAATGCTTTTCTCGTAGGAGAAGCAGTGATAACGGGATCATTCCTTAGTTCATTTATGGCAATTTCTCTACTCTCCCTTCTAGGTGTAAAAATAGTCTCGATCTCCCGCTGTGCTTCTTCAACATCTAAATTCAAGGCAGCCGAAACGCGATTAATGAATGTATTTGAAATAGAGTTAGCCCTCAGGATGATAACAGGCAAGGCACCATCTCCCCCTTGTTCTACCTGAAAAGAGATGGCTCTTGTTATAAAGTTTGGATGAGAAATTACCATCTCATACACCCCTGGATTAGCCAGGATCACGGAGAAACTACCTCCTATCCCCGTTTCTGCCTGGAAATCTTCCTTAAAGATGCTGATAGTTGCACCGCTAATTCCTCGCTCATTGGCATCCCTTACAGAGCCTTTAAATGCGAGCCCAACCAAGGGTAACTCTCCTAAAGGAGGCGTAGGCCCCCCAGCAGATAGACTTTCTGTAGCCCCTTTTATCAGTATCCAAACATGACCCGTACGCTCTAGCTCACATTCCTCATCTATGAGCTGATAGGTGAAATGATCTATTACATTGGAAACAGCAGAAATACTATAGCCTACGGTCCCACTCTCTTCATTCAATGTCAGGTTAGCTCCCAGGGCAGATACAGGATTCTCCAATCCAAAACGCAATGGGATATTTCCGTTCAAGTTCATCCCCTGCTCAGTTAGCCCGATGCTAGCCACGAGTACCTCGGAATCAGGCATCTGACTCATTACCACATACTTTGGCAAAGCTACTGGAGGGAAACAGATATCCGCCTGATCTATCTCACAGCAGCAGGAATTCCCTTCTACACAGAAGTCAGCTATTACCTGTGTATCTCCTCCCTCTCCTTCCTCACAAACCAATAGGAAGGTACCATCCTTCATTACTCCCGCTTTATGTTCCAGGCCTGTAAGCTGGTTTAGTAGTAGGCTGTTATGGTTATCCCGTAGATACTGGAGGGTATAGAATAGCTGAATAATTTTCGGGAGAAGGCAACTATAATGGATCTTATTCAAGCAGAACAGTAAATCATCCCATCTTGGGAAATCAGAATATGCTTGCAACATGCCTCCCTGGGCGGGTAGCAGGAGTCCATAGAGAAGTTTCACCTGGATTACTGTATTGACAAGGTCTTCATAAAGGCCACTTATGGCCTGGAAATTAGCTTCAGTAACCTCTTTAGGGAGAACCTCTTCCAGCATGACTGCCAGACTTCTCATTCTGGTATTAAGCACATCCAGTTCCAGGGACGCTACTTCTCCTGTAAGCTGACTAGTTCCACTGATACATACTCTGTATAAGAAAAATTCCTGCCCTCCTATGATGGCTTCACTCATATTTCCTCTAAGCGTAGCAGTACCTCGGGTTCCCGTTTGCTGGTTGAAAGAAAAGTCTATTCCGGGAGCAACCGTTTGGCCTCCAAAGTTATTTTGAATTTCTCCAACAGTTATACTCCCATTAGCTCCAATGTTCTCAAAGCCGCCAAAATCTCCTATTTCAAAGCTTACCTCATCTACCTGAAATCCCAGATTACTAAAATCGAATCTGAAGTTGACGTTCCCCAAATTAATGGCCCTGTTACCAGAATTATCCGTCGTGAACATAGCAAACCCAAAAAAGGATTCTCCCGCCGCATTAAAGAAGAAGTTTTCTACTGATACGGGAACATTAGCCTCTGTATAAATCACATCTCCGGGGCTATTATTGCCGTTCCCAAACCTGATTTGGGATGGAAAATCATTGAATTCCAGGCAAAAAGCCTGTGATGCTCCAGCAATAACCTCAGGGAAGCTACCCAGAAGGGGAAGTAACTTCTTAGTTTCACACATAATAGAACTTCTGAGCTGGAGATAGTCTGATTGGAGATTCCCTATATCACAGTACCCATTTCTACCTGCCTGTAGGGTTTGCCAGCTAGAAGTTAGTGCTATCATATTATCCCTAAAATTTACTAGCTGCTGAAGCTGATCCTGCCCTAACGGACTTCCATTGCGAGCACCCACCAATGCCTTAGCCCATAGCTGTTCCATGGACTCTAGTAGATCCCCAATTTGCTGATTAATAGCCTGGGATTCTGTCAGAATAGGATCCCCCAACATTAGTACCTTGGTATCAAAGTCAAGATTATGGAGCTGCTTGAGCGCTTGAATTCTATTCATTGCCTCCTGATGTGTTCCCCCCATATGTCCCTCAATTCTCATGAAGTCTTTCCCCCCCATTTCCAGTCCTAATGGCCCCTTAGGATTAGAGAAATAGGTTCCCGCCGGGATATCTTGATCATTTTGCTGGTAGGAGAGGATAGGCGGATTACAACACCTACTTTCATTCCACCAGGGAGCTACTCTACTGTAATCATAGTAGAAGGGAATAGCTCTATTCTCCAGGGAATGAAGCAGGCTCATGGAGGGAGTGATCTTTATCTCAGTTGAATACTCAGCTAACTCATATTGGGTGAGCATACTCACAAGCCGGCGCATCATCCGCTCTGCTCGCTCTAGTTCTTTCCGATTATGATCATCAGTAGCTGCAGGCGTAAATAAACTTCTATAAGGATGGTTAGCATCAAATGATGAAGTGTCTACTACCCCCAGGTTCACATGTCGTGGATAGGTATCCTCCTGACAGCAATCCTTAATCAGCTCACAGTTTAGCCTTATGAACTCATTATATGCTTCTGCAAGGTCTCTATAGTAATCAAAGTGATACTGGGTTACAGGAACGCTCCCCCCGAGATCAGCTACTCTTAATGCCAGATCATCCATAATCCCCCTCAAGTCTGAAATGGGAAGAAAAGATGCACAGGCAGCGAAAGTAGTAGGGAGTTGACTAAGAAGCTGTTCCTGGATATGGGCTGACATATCTCTATAGGCTTCCCGAATCTGAGTCCCACTGCTCAACTCAGGAATGGAAATATTAGCTGTCTTTCTTAATCCATGGAAAAAACGAGGAATTTCTATGAATGATAAGTCTGGTCCACAATCTCCATTAGCTGTCACATAAGCCTGGGGAACTAATAATGCCCTGACAGTAAGAATATTATCAAGTCCATTTTTGGTACAGTCAGTTGTCAAACAAGACTTAAGGTCCCTGGGATATTTCTCCAGATATAGCACCAGCACTCTACTGGTAAGAATTGCAGAGCTAATGGGAAGAACAGGATTATCTTCCAATGGCTCGAAGTCATCATCCATTTGATACTCAGAGATGAGTTCTATGAGCTCTATCTGATTGGGAAAAGGGTTTGTAGGAATGGGATCTCCATTAGGAAGTATCCAGGGTTCATAAGCAGGTTGTTCACTTATTCCCCCTAAAGTCTCTACTCTATCAGGATCCTGGTAGTACCGGTAGTGGGTCAATCTAACAGAGGCTAAATCTGGACTAGCCTCCAGGGTATCATTATCCACTAAGGGGTCTGTAATCCCAGGTAAATTGTAAGCACCACTCTCAAAGGCTTGGGGAAGGGCTATGAGATACCCATCTGAAGTTACGCCATAGCCTGTAGAAACCAGTAGCTCATGTTGGCCTTCAATCTCTCCTGGTACTACCTGGACGGTTAAGCCACAGACTATGCCTATTCCGCTTAGTTGGGTTCTGCTGAGCCTGTTTTGCTGATCCAGATACTGATGTAACTGATTAAGCTGCGCATTGGTAAGTATCTGGTTAGGGATAAACTCGGGATATCTGTTTTGTGAAGCTAACTGAATCATAATGGTTTATGTTAGGCTAAAGGCTTCCTAGTGTGGTATTATTTAAAGTTATTGGAGGCTCGTCCCCTCCTTCATTCTCACAGTCGTGGATCTGGGCTAGTGGGAATACGGTAGTCAGATCATGCAACTTGATGATCAGCTCATTCAGGCTGTTGGAATATTGATTGAGTTGTTGGCTCAATTCGACATCATCTTCTACCAGGGTAGAAGTCAGTGGTAAGGTCCCATTTATCTCTTCCGGCAAGTCAGCATGCCGCTGTAGCCAGTCTGTGTAGCAGTTTTCAAATACCTGCATCTCACAGTGGCTTATCCAACAAATTTTCACATAGATATGGGCAGGGACTTCCAGACGGATTTTTTTCTCTACAAACTGTCGGAAGCGGATAGATTGGAAACGCTCCGGCCAGGAAGGTAGGATAATGCTCATACGGAATGAGTAGGGATCTTCCACTTCCACACAATCACATTCTCCCTCCTTCCGGTGAATGTCAATGGGGAGGAAACCGTTTTCCTGGCTTCGTTTTCTCAGCAGTATGTGTTCTATGAGATGGAACCCCTCCCTATGCGCATAATCAGTGAAGTAGGCCAGAATTTCCTCTTGAAATTCTTCCTTAGTGGTAATTAGCGAACTAGTAAATCCAAGTAACCTTCTTTCTCCCTCACAATCCTGAATAAGTTCCCAGCGTGATGCGGCTGCCACCCACTCCCAGTTTTCTCCATTAGCGGCAAAAGGAATCAGGTTATCCAGGAAGGAACACATTTGAGTCCTGGAGTTACAGTCTTCATCCTGTTCTGTTTGAAAGATGACTTGATCCTCATCATTGAGGAGTTCTATTTGGAATTGAGGCTCAAGAGTAGTCCCAATATTAACTATTCTGATGCTTTCGCTGGCAAATCTTCGCCATGCTATCTCACAGTCCTCTCCTCCTATTCCCAGTAATCTATATATTCTCTTCTGAAAGCCTGTAAGTTCAAACGGCTTACGATAATCAAAGGCTTTTCCCCTTTGGCTGCTGGATTCAGGATAGTGTTTCAGCAAGCACTGCTTATCACTAATGACTATGGGCAAGCTATCTTCCTGGTATAGGCTGTACATCATCAGGCTATACTCCGCAAGATCTTCTGAGAACCTTCCCAAGAGATGATCCAGGAAGCGATTTTTCCTTTCTTGGGCTACTTCATCTGTTTCAATGATTTCTTCCAGGTTTGAGGATAGATTCAGATAATCTATATACAGCTCTTCCAAGCCGCTAATATTACTGAGTGGCTGGGTGAAATAGCTGTTCACTTCTGTCTGTTCCCATGAGAATAGCTCTTTGAAATGGTCTAGCTGTGAGAGGTAATTGGCCAGGATCTGTTCAAAGAAAAGTAAGAAGGCCTTTAGCTGCTTAGATTGCGCCTTCCTGAGTGAGGAGGCAGATCTTCTAACAGTTCCTTGTCCAACTTTATAGGTGGAAGGGAGATCATTTTGGACGGGATAATAGCTCCCCAGCGATTTGTAGGTTCCTGTAGGTACGGGTAAATCTTTATCATGCCCCTTTAGACGATTCCTAATATTTTGGGTTCTTTTCTCCTGATATAGCTCATTAGCTCTCCTCAGATTAGGCAGATAAGGAAGACCATTCTTATAGAAAATAAATTTTGATCTTTCGGGCAGGAAGTCTGGGGCAAAGAATTCCTTTTCCTGCAAGGCTAATAGCCATTCCTCCTGCACCACCACATAATTATCTTCTCCAATGGTAACAACCTGTTCTCCGGCTAGGGCAGGATTCTCGTCAGTAATCAACAGATAGCTTAGGAGGGATAGTTCCCTCACTGTTTCTATTCCATCAATATCCATCAAAATTTGATAGATGTCAGAGCTTCTGATACAATTCCTTCTGCTAATGGCACGAAACTCATCATCATCTATAAAGCCATGATCCAAGAGTGGACCTTCAAATATTTCATCAATGGTTTTCCCCTTGGCTTGTAGTTCTTCTATGGTGTAGAAATTAACGGAAGGAGAAATATGGAGTTCCATTTGGTAAAAAACCTCTGCCAGCAGCGCTTCTAAATCTGCTTCTGGATGAGCATTAATCTCTGCACAAACTCCTATTTCTTCCGTTTTGAGCTCCCTTACCTGAATGAGATCTTCACAGAGGTTTCTGACTGTGTGAATCCTGTCTTTCACTGCCTCCCTAATATCTTGCCGTGTCAGGCTAGAGACCTGAGGCAGGCAAGGCTGATAAGAGACTTCCCAGTGGTAAAAAAAATAATACTGATTGGCGCTCATCGTTCCTGAACCTGTAAGACCGGAAGTAATCTCCATAGCAGGGAATAGCTCCATAGGATAGGAGGCATTATTATTTCGGCCTAACCGGATGGTAGATCCAGCGGCATCTATTTGATACTCTCTCCCTGCCTCTATGGCCCAATTGAGGCTAATCCGGTTTTCAGCCCCCGCCAGAGGAGCAAAGGTTTCTACCACCTGAAGCACCTCTCCTGTTGCATCTAGCAGTCTCACGCTTACACCTCCCGCATTCTCAGGATAAATGCCTACTGACTCCAGGATGAGTGGGCAATGAACATTGAAAAGCAGTTTCTGCATCCCAGCATTTATATACCCAAATCCTGAAGAACCTCCATTAGGGAGTCCTACATTTCCCTTCATGGGTTCTGCCTCCTCCAGGTACTCCAACTCTACAGGAGAAATGACATAGGTAAATTCCCAATCATAAAAATAAAACCAAGTATCTACTGATGTTCCATCAAACCCAGCCCTTACCTCTGCTACTCTATTAAGATGATATGGAAAATTCCCTGTAGGATTTCTGTACAACTCTACAGTAGTAGCATCCGCTTGTAGCAGATAGGTTTGTCCTGCTTCTAACTCAAAATCCACTACCAGTGGACGCTTCTCTCCTACTGTTTCAGATGTTAGGGTAAACTGACGAGTAGAAACTAGCTCTGGAGGTCCAAGCTCTACTACTCTGAGGAGATTTATCTGAAGATTTTCATCAATATCTACACCTACATTATTATGGTAAACATGGACAGTACGTAGTGAACAATCATACCAGGTCTTCACTAGAACCCCTTCTCCACCCGGGGAAATGAAATTAGCAGCTTCTAGCGCCCCCTCTTCTTCTTCCAATATTCCCAAACGTGCTATCCTATCTTCTTCTTCCACATAGTCTTCATATTCAAGAAGAATATCAAAAAGCCCATTTAGCTGAATAACATTGGAGAAAGTAGGTAAATCTTCCTGACTCACATCTACTAGTGTTCCCAAGGTTTTATCTAGCCCATACTGGATGGACCGGTTCTTACTCACCCACACATTGCGCACACCGTCAATGTCCACCAACCATTTTCTCAGGTCATTAAAGGAGGTGGGATTAGAAGTAAATATGTGCCTAGCTGTATGGAAAGTTCCCGTATTCTGAAAGCTTCCCTGAACTTCCTCTGTCAGTAAGTCCTTTACTTCAAAGGAAGTCCTGTACCCAAGGTCCGTAATAGCATAGGCTAATAATTCCAGTATGGTAACCCCTGGGTCATGTGCGTTGAGGTCCGTCCAATAGCTATTGGACAGCTTAGACACATAACTCAGCCCTACTTCTCTCAGGAGAGCGTAGTCCTGGCTTTCTGCCAGCTGCGGATTTTTTATGAGCGTTATGGCGTCAGACATTTCTCATCAATATCAAAGGTGATTATATGTGTATCTGCTGATACCAAAACCGAACTAGATGTACTGGCAACGGCTTCTTCAACATCTATTTTCACTTCTGTTTCTGAAATGATATGATCCATGTGGAAGTCTGTTACGAAGTCCACATAGTCCTGCTCTTCTAAATGGTTGAGGATAAGAGATCTATGAATTTTCCCTCCCAGGCTAAGGTCTTCTCCTTCCTCATATATCCATGGAGCCAAAAATTGGCGTATAGATTGGATGAGAAGGGTTTCATAGAATCCCCTATTAGCATCCTGGGCGGGATGAAACTTTACCTTAAAATGTACCCGTACTTCCTCGAAGTCAGGATTCTTTACCTCCAATTGGATAAAGTCTGAAATGAGAGGCTGGATATGATCTCGAATTTCTGTCAGGGTATTTAGGCTCACCCTTGGACGCATGGGATCAACTGCATTCCTATTTTGCAGGTTCGGGAGAACAATCAGTTTTACATGACCAGGCGCATGCTCAGATGCATCATAGCTATCTGTCTTGATCCGGGTATGATTCAGGCACTTTACTTTGTAGATGTCAGGAAAGACCTGAAGAATGATGCGCTCATAGTCATAAATGGTAATTCCCCTGTTTTTATGTCTGAGTCTTTCACTAAGCCGGACGTAGTATTCATTGTACTCCTTTCGGAAAATATCATCTCCAGTAACTGCGGCAGGTGCCTCCACTTGCTCAGCTATTTTCCCATTGAAAGAGGCAAAGGGTTGGAGCACCTTCTTGATGGCGGCCTGCCGTTCTTGTAGTTTACCTATGCTTTCCGCCGCTAGGGGAACTGTCAATCTGTTCGAGTCATTCTCCTCTTTTAGGTCAAAGGTAGCCTTCACTGCCTGAGGCATAATGGCAATGGCTTTACTGATAGCAGCCGTATGATTGGCTACGCTTGCTTTTATCCAGAAAGTAGAACTGGCCAAGCTCGTATGCATATCATTTACTTCCCTGGGAAGAGCGAAACTGATGATACCTGAAGTCAATAGTCCATTAGTGGTATCTGAGAGAATTTCAGCTGTTTTAAAGTCGAACCATTCATTATGAATAAGGTAGGACCAGACTACCTCCTGCTGGGGAAGCTCAGGATCAGCGCTTCCTTCCGCCAACTGAAAGAGAATGGATACGGACTGTGGAGGAAGGCTATCTGCCAGCCCAATATAGAGGCTCCCCTCAGCATCTGTATAGGTGGTAGTTCCACCTGTATCTGCCCCGTTCGCAACCAGGAATTCAGGAACAATTGAGGATGAGACTACTGCCACCTTTTTGTCTACATTCCTATCAAATGGATAAATCTCTTTCCAGCCAAATGGCTCTATATGAAATAATTTCTCTACTCTTTCTTCGAAAGGAGTCTCACTAAAAGAAATGACCTCCCTACTCCTGTAAGTAAGACTGATGGAATTAAGCGTGGGGGTGTAAGGTTGGTTAGGAGCATGATCATAGCCGGTAGAGTCATCCACATAGGTGGTAATGGAAGGGGCATAATTTCCATGGAAGAAATCATTTTCCAGCTCCATCCTGATAAAGCCTCTCCCCAGCTGAGTGCTGAGTTGGGAGAATTCTTCCAGATTTAGCGCTCTTTCTGGTAAAACGTTCTCTAGGGTAATGTGCTTCTCTGGTTGTGGCTCATTAGTTCCATTCTCAAAGAGAGAATCACTACTCCCTACCCCTTGCCATTCTCCTCCTTCCAGTTTTTGGAAACTGACAGTAAAGTAGTTGTTGTTAAATGGACTAGTAGCATCTACTGAGTTATACTCAGCGTAATGATTTCCAAACCCCTCTTCTGGCAAGTCAGCCCAGTTCAAAGAAAGTTCTATTTCTGGCCTGGAAGTACCTGTCAAGCTTTTTAGGAAAACCTCCGGACTCCCTATAAAAAATTTACTTCCCTTCTTAGGTTGTGGCCCAAAGGGCATAAAGGGCTTAGCCGGGTTTAGCAAGCCTATATCATTCTCCAGTAACAGGCTTTTTACCCCCTGAACTTCTATTTCAATCTCTATGTGTTGAAGTGCTAGTCCTTGAAAATACTTGTACGGGTAGGACCTGGAGACCTGCTGCCAATTAGGGGAACTCTCGCTCGGTGTACCAAAAGGGGCATCTACCTGTGCCTGATAGTAATAGCCTTTATGCAACACATACTCCCCTGACTGTATAGAAACTTCTTCTCCATACAGTTTTGCCTTTTCCTTTATATCAGTAACAGGATCTATGCTGAAGGTATAGTAGAGGTCATTAATCTCATCTACCCCAAGACCATCAATATCCAGGATATCAGAAATACTAGCGAATGTGCCTCCTCTGGCTGTACGTTCATTAAGAATATTCTTTGCTACTCCTTCACCAATCTCATATCCTCTTATTTCATTCCCTACATCTGCTCCAGCAGAAGGATTATCTATGATTGGACCTATTTCGGATTTCCTTGCCGTTACATCTTCCCATGTCTCCGCTTTATTTAAAAATTCAAGTATCCTTTCTTGAATAGCTTCCGGTATACTACTGGTTGCCTGGGACTTAGTAGTGAGAAAGTTATTAGCCTGAATGCCATTATATCCTGTGATCCCTTCATTATCCAGTATGAATTTAAGGGCTGGATGGGGAGTAGAGAGTCCTCCCTCATGAACCTCAGGATTATGGGCCAGAAATGCGGCCTCCCCAGCTTGTAACAGCAGATGGATTTCCATTCTCAGCATGCTTTCGTCTTCCACTGGCTCCCTGGATATATCCACCCTTTCAATACGGGTTTTCACCCAACTCTTTTCTCCAGTAAAATAGGGGGTGACATTTCCTCGAATTTCTCTGGCAGCTTCGCTCACAACGTCGTTCCCAACATCATAGGTCCAGGCCTTCTCCTCACGGAAGTACAAGCTTAGGTTCAGCATACGCTCCCCTTCTTGCATCAAGAATATGGGAGAACTAACAGCAAAACCTATGTTAGCAAAGGGCATAGCTGTACTACCCAGCGTTTCCCACTTCCCTTCTTCAGTGAGAATATTTTCCCCTAAGCCATCTAGTGAATCAGCCTCTGGTGCGGCATAAATATTATTAATGGTATACCCGCCACTTCCATCTTCCTCTTTATCAATAAATACTGTCTTTAGTGGGGCTACTTCTGTTAGCTGAGCTTTATTTACTAGCAAGTCTTCCTCTGTCTGAAAGAGGATATTTTCTTTGTTGGCATCTTTTCCCCCTTTGAGCTGGGTTCCTTCCGCTAATAAATGCTGATCAAAACTCTTGGCAAGTTCAAAGACCATATGTACCTCATCTGGGCGTGCAGGCAGCGGGTCAATCTGAAGGACGTCCCTGAAATAAAAATTCAGGTGTCTGCGGGTGAGGGTATTGAGGTGATTCTGAGCCAGCTGGAACATTTTCAGGAAGGCAAGGAATAATCCCATATGTGGTTGATGGGAAGGAAACTGTTCCAGGCTTTCAGTCAGGAACACATCTGACTGATGTATAATAGTATTTAAGCCGTCAAAGAATAACTGAAATTCCCGCTGCATTTTCCTGCTTGCCGCTGCGAGGTCATCAGTATTAGAAAGGCTCTCAGAGGGGAATAATAGATCATCTGCAATAAGTGAAGAGATCTCCCAAATATCTGCTCGTAAGCTGCTGGGTTGTGTATAGGCTGTCAGCCCTGTTTCTCCTATTTGTTCCAGGCGCAAAGCGAAGCCTATGACATTTTTCAAACTCGTATTTAGGAGAGACTGAATCATTCTCCTGAGCTCTTTTTCCAGCAATAAACCTTCAACTGACTTTCTGTACCATGTATCCGCTAGCTGTACCAGTTCAAAAAAGGGGGGAAAGTAAGCCCGAAAGTCTATGGGATCTGAGGTACTAACTTCATTAAACTGCTGCTTAATAGGGTCCAGCGAAGTGAGCTGAATAATAGAAATGAGTGTAGAAATATCATTTTCAATAAAAGCCACCCAGTCTCCTTCTTCTACATTCTGGGGAGAATAAAACCTGAGGAGCCCGGCATACTTTTTAGCATAGGCCAGTAGCTCATCTATTCCTCTTTCATCCACCTGAACAAAGGAGGGATGAAGCGCCCTTACCAGTCTTTGCTTCTGGCTAGTACCATCTCTCTGGACAGGATTTAATATGCCACAATCAGCTTTCATGGACGTTGGTTAATGCCTTCTACCAAGTAAAATGGATAGACAAAGTTGAATCTACTATTGGTGGTTTTGATGGTGTAGTCCACCTCTATTTCTATGCGCCCTTCTTCTGCGATTGGGGTAAGCGTGATCTTATTCAGCTTGATGCGAGGCTCAAAGTACAGAATGGCAGTTTTAACCAAATCTTCCATATAGGTTTGAAGAGTAGTATTCAATGGCTCAAATAGAAGTCTGTCCATATTACAGCCATACTTAGGAAGCATCACTCGCTCTCCCACCCTGGTAGTCAGGAGAATATGCAGGCTTTCCTGAATATCCTGTTCCTCCTCACTCATGGAAACCGTTTTGGTAGCCTTAGAGAAGGTAGGCGGGAATCCCCAGCCTTTACCTAAAAATGAAGTTTGGTCTATCATGCTATCCTATCATTACTGTGGGTTCCCCTACTGCAGCAGCTGCCCCACAAAGACATGTATCTGATGTTCGTAATGCCGGCATTCCTCCAATGAATACCGTTGTACTTCCCATAGGGAATATGCTAGCTGTAGGCTGGTGACTTACAGGGGGTAAGGCACACACATGGTTATCAGTAGCTATGGCTGCTGGCATTCCTCCTATCAATACGGTAGGTACTCCAGGCCCTACTATGGTTCCTCCATGTGTAGTTACATCTGTAACCCTTGCTGCGGCTGGCATATATTTGTTAGTTAATTTGTACCATAGATCCTTTCAGTACAGCAGTCCCACTACTGGAGACTTCTGCTCCAGCACTCCCTTCCCCTTTGAAATTAGCAGAGGCTGTCAGCTCTACATTGGTTCCTTCTAGTTTGACATCTCCTGATGCCTTCATGGTGATATCACTGGCACTTTCTATGGTAATGCCATCCCCATCCATGAGAATTTTATTTCCGTTCTCATCTTCCAGCTTGATGCCTCCCTCTTCTTCACTAAGGGAAATGATGTTTCCGTTGGGCGTTTCTACTGAGAATACTACGGTATCATCATTGAACAGGAGTTTCATTTCACTGCGTGTAATGATACCCTTTTCATGATTATCATCTGCAGCTATTATGGGAGCTGGTTTTGCACTACTATTGAGCATCCCTAAAATCACTGGGTTTCTTGGGTCATCATCCATAAAACCCAGGATCACTTCATCTCCTAGTTCAGGCCTAAAGAAGCTTCCTCTGTTTTCTCCTGCATCCAGGCAGGCGACTCTGGCCCATACTCCTTCCTCCTCTGGGTCTATCAAGGGAATTCTCACTTGTACCCTATCTTCTCCTTCTGGATCAGCTTCCAAAGCCGTAACTAATCCTATTTGAAGGCCGTTTACAGCAGGCAGCATTTGATTAGCGGGAGCTGTGTGAAAATCCTCAGTAGCCATAGCAAACCATTCAGGGTCCAGGCCTAGCTGGATCTGCGTTTCCCAGTTTTTAGGGCTTATCTCATGGAATACGCCTGCTACAAAGTGATCCCCACTGAACCTATCGCCCACCCCTTCCAGGGCTACCATTTGTCCGGGCATCACTTTTCCCAGGCCCTGGATTCGGGCTCTGGCTCGTACTTTAGCCAGGCGGCTCCTCATGAGTTTAGCATTAGCCTGCGCCTGCAGCTCTGTATCTTTTATCAATCCCCCATGCCGTAAGTCATAGCTGCCAATCCCTATTACTCCTGCCAGGTCTTCAGCGCTGTAATTGCCGGGAAATTCTCCAGAGGGATCTTCAGCTTCCAGGGTAAGAAATTCCTGATTAGCGGCATCCCAGGCATAGGCATTGACAGCCGCATACTGACAGCGTGAATCCATCTCAGCTTCAAAGTCCAGAATATTTCCTCCGTAGGCCAGTGTTAAGTCAGGGTTTTGGCTGAAATCCGGCTTGGCTACCTTCAGGTTTCCATTCTCCGTATAGACAAATGCACCCACTGCATCTGCCCTACTTACTATGAAGTCCCAGTCGCTGGCCTGAAATTGGACCATTTCCTGGTGGGTAGTATCAGTGGCTTCTATGTCAGGGCTTAGGCCTGCCGCAGAGATAATTTCTTCCATTACCTCAGCATCTGCAGACTCATAAAAGTATTTATTCTTCCTACCTACGGTCATTTTTACGGCAGGGTCTTTACAGCATACTTCCAGGACGGAGGGCTTCTTTTCAAACGTTCTTACCCGCTGGCTAATGACTATGCCTTTGAAGATAGATTCTTCATCTGAGTGATAGCCTGCTTGTATCTCTATTTCCTTCCCTGGAAGAAATTCCTCCCCATTACTGGCTGGAAAATCCTGACTATCCGGTGTTCCATCATGAATGATGAGGGTAGCCTCACTAACCTTATTAACTATTCTCTCAATGGTTACTGTAAGTATCTGCACGGTCTGGGCCACTTCATTCCCATCTGATAAAATGGTAAAGGTAGGCCTGTCAGCTGCTGCAGGGGTTTCTATTTGCTGAGTATTATTCATTTGCCGACTTTACTTACAGGTGGAAAAAAGATTTTCTGGCCTACCTCAAGCTTTCTGAAGTCTGTTAACTCATTGACTTCAGCCACTTGTAGATAGTAGGACGAATCGCCATAAATACGATAAGTCATCAGCGGGAGTGTATCGCCTGCCCTGACTGTTTTGATATGTGTTAGGTCAGGAGAGTTATTACCGGCCTCAGCTACCCTTAGGGTATCTTCCACATTTTCTGAGAAGACAGCTCTGATCTTAGCTCTTAAGGGGGTCCCATCAGGATTAAAGAGGGAGTAGGCCATTTCTGCTGATTTCAGCACACATTTTACTAGCAGGGTCCCCCAACTGAGTTTGAGATATCTGGGTCTGTGAATGTCTCCATCATTCTTTCCTGTTACTTCCAGGAAGTGCTGAATGGTCTCATTCACATCTACCTTGTCTACGGCGGTTCCCGTTCCATCTATTAAGAATTCAAAATTATACTCCTGGGGCTTGATCTTCCCAAATACCTGAGGGCTGGCAGTATCTCCCGCGCCCTGGCGGTCATGATACTCTACCTCATATTTTTGAGAATAGTTATTAGGATTGAACATGACGGTGAAGGTATCTACAGGAGAACCTTCATAATCAGATTCCTGAAATGCCTCAATCTTAAACTTTACCAATTCCCCGTTGGACATTATCGTTCTTTTTGACGGTTGAGAATACGCAAGACTTTATCTACACATTCCTGGATAAGCTCTTCCTTCTGCTCTTCTTTCATCTTGCTGCCACCTGGAGATTTTCCTTCTCCCTTTTCCTGAACAGTGGCTTTTATGACTAATTCTTTGACTTCTATGGGCATGATGGTTCTGTTAAGTATTCTTCCTGAAGAAACTGTAGGTCAATTCCAGAGATTCTATCACTAGTGAATTATCCATAGCTTTGAAATCTGAAATATTCCATTTCACTGGATAAGCACGCTGAAAGTTCCATGAGGCCAGGGGTTCATGCTCAGGGTTTAGCAGGGTTATAGTTACAGTAGTGGGTTCAAAGTTGAAGTTCTCTATCGCTTTTCTACACCATTCTATAATCTCTGAGCTATTAAACATGCCTCTTTTCAGTACCAGGTTCCCGTACTTGGCGCCGGTAGGAAGTCTGTGAGAATACTCATTCAGCCCACCTTCTCTGAACTCTTCTGTAGAAACTTCAGCACTAAGACCTACTACTTCCTGGAAAAGTTGGTCATTATCTCCTTCTCCTCTCCCAAACTCTACCTTAAAATGAAACCCGACTGGAATCTGATACATATTCTTCTACTTATTCATTGACTATGCTTAAGCCCTCATGCGCTAATTCCAATGTTTCTATAGCTACTTCATTTCCATTAGCCTTCATGTCTGGAGAGGTGATTTTCGTAGGCCATGCCTCACGAATTTCCCACTGCATAACAGGAGCATGCGTTTCATCCAGCAAACTGATCAATACATCCTGCCTTTCAACTGTATTCATTTTGATGGATTTCATCCAGTCAAAGAATTCATTGTTGGCTTTGAACACCCCTCTTTTCAGGGTGAGGTTACCATACTTTACCATTCCTGGCATTTTGATGGTTGAAAATTCAGGGCTTAATCCCTGGCGGTACTCTATGGGCTGAACTTCTATGTTCAGGCCTGTTACTTCAGAAAACTCTGCTGAGAGTCCAGCTACTTCCACTTTGAAGTGAAAAGCGGGTAATGGATATGCCATGTTATTATAAGTTTTATCGTTTATGGGTAAGAGGTGAGAAAGGAGTAACCGAGTAGCTACCCTTTCTCTGAATCAACTACTAAGCATTTTCAACTACTTTATGAGAGAATTTCAGGATAATGAATTCTGCAGGTCTGACTACTGCCATCCCTATTTCCACATTCATAATCCCATTCAGGATATCATCATAGGTCATGGTTAATCCTAACCCAATTTTTACGAAGAAAGCATCATCTGGTGTAGCTCCTTGGAGGGCTCCTTCTTTCCATTTCTGTAGTAGAAAGCTACTGATCATAGAGCGTACCTTACTCCATGTAGAAGCATCATTAGGTTCAAAGACAGCCCAGCCAGTAGACTTTTTGAGGGACTCTTCCACCATATTGAAAAACCTCCTCACAGATATATATCTCCACTCATTATCATTCCCAGCCAGGGTACGAGCACCCCAAACTAGGGTTCCTTTTCCACTGAAAGCTCTGATGGCATTGATAGATTTTCCTGCATTCACGTCTACATTCAGGTCCTCCTGGGTATCATCATCTATCATCTGTACTGGTCCTGCAACGGAAGAAAGGCTTACGTTGGCAGGTGCCTTGAAAACCCCACGGCTATCATCCACATAGGAGTACACCCCTGCCATGGCTCCACTAGGGGGAACAATTGACATTTCTTTAGCTACTCTCTTTGAAATATTACCGAAGATGGGGTGAGTACTATAAAGCGTACCCTGAGATAAGCCTTGATGTGTAATAATAGCTTCACGTATAGACTCATAAAAGCCCATAAAATCAGCAAAGATACTATTCAGGTCAGCTAAGACATTTATCGCTATTTCCAGGTTAGTGAGAGAACCTCC
>JBCCLI010000078.1:0-20247 GCA_039026975.1 Bacteroidota bacterium
ATTTTTTCTTAGAGTGGTGCAAATCTAATATAAATCCCCGCAATTCCACAAGCTTTCTTTTCATTTTCATGCCCTAAGCTGCGGAACGGCGGAGATGACTACTACCACATAAACACTATTACTCTTATATGACCTAAAAAAGAGAATTGGCGCCAAAAAAGTCATAAAAATACTATGCACGCATTGCATTTAGTATGCATGCATACTATATTTGTTTATATACGTATACTGTATAGACGCTGTATATCTCGTCTTTATCAGATATGTAGATAGGTGTTCAAGGGAAAACCTACAGATGGGTTAGAAACGAACATCTTAACAATGAGAAGGTTAGACAGATTGTCTATATTGAATATTTACAAAAAGGACTTATATGATTAGCCAGTTCATTTTCTTCTTAGTGGTTGCGGCGGGAATAGGCTATTTCAGCTTCCAAATATCGCGTATAAGCAAGAATATTAAGTTGGGAAGGCCACTGGATCGTTCAGACAGGCCGCTGGAGCGTCTCCAAAAAATGGCACTGGTCGCTTTCGGACAGAAGAAGATGTTTAAACGTGTAATCCCTGCTGTCCTTCATGGAATTCTCTATGTGAGCTTTTTGGTGATCAATATAGAGGTACTGGAAATCATCGTAGATGGACTCTTTGCCCAGCATAGGATCTTAGGTCAATATACGGACCCCTTGTATAGTGTGCTCATGTACGTCAATGAGTTCTTAGGTGCTCTGGTGATCGTAGCTTCCATCATTCTTCTCATCAGGAGAAACGTCATTAAAGTAAAGCGATTCTCCGGGATAGAGATGACAGAATCTAAGGGACTAATTCAAATGAAGAATTATTCTCATATAGATGCTAATCTGATTCTGGTGACGGAAATAGTGCTGATGACCTCCCTGTTTATTTTTAACGTGGCTGATATCACCCTCCACAGTATGGGAGCAGGAATGTTATCTGAAGGAGGAACAGGAACTATTTCAGATCTTCCCGGTGTATATCCCATTAGCCATCCTCTGGCAGACATGAGACTACTGGGGAGTGATTTACACACTTTGCATTTACTAGAGAGAATTGGCTGGTGGGGACATATAGTAGGGATTCTCTTATTCTTAAACTATCTCCCTATTTCTAAGCACTTCCATGTAATCATGGCCTTCCCTAATGTGTATTTTTCGCGCTTGGATGACCAGGGGAAACTTACTTCCTCCAAGCATATCCAGGAAGAGGTAAAAGCTGCTTTTGACTTTAACTACACCCCTCCCGAAGATCCTAATGCCCCCAATCGTTTTGGGGCTAAAGATGTAACAGACCTCACTTGGAAGAGCCTGATGGATAGCTACACCTGTACAGAATGTGGAAGGTGTACCTCTGTCTGTCCTGCCAATATCACAGGAAAGAAGCTTTCTCCCCGTAAGGTAGTCATGGATGTAAGGGACAGATTAGAAGAAATTCAGAAGTTCAAGCTGGTTCCAGATGAGAATGGCTTAATGGTAGCTGGAAACGGAGTAGAAGGCTCAGAAGAAGCAGCTGGACATACCCTATTAGGGGATCATTATATATCCATAGAAGAACTGAGAGCTTGTACCACCTGCAATGCATGTGTAGAAGCCTGTCCTGTAAATATAAATCAGGTGGATATCATCGTGGAGCTACGTCGGCATCTGATCATGGAAGACTCTGATATGCCTGAAGAATGGGCAGCCATGACCACTAATATAGAGAATAACGGAGCGCCTTGGGCCTTTCCCGCTGCTGATAGGTTCAACTGGGCAAATGACATAGAAGTAGAAGTAGCCATAACTGAAGAAGTGGAGACAGCAGAAGGAGAAGTAGAAGTTCAGAGCTAATGAAAAGCATATGAGAGATCCAGACGCAATAGATACACAACCACCCATTCAAGAAGGGGATGTGTATGTAAAATCCATAAAACAGAAAAAAATGAATATAAAAGTCCCACTCATATCAGAAGTAGTGGCACAAGGCAAAACGCCGGAGTACCTCTTCTGGGTAGGATGTGCTGGCTCATATGACGCTCGTTATCAGCGAGTAACCAGAGCATTTGTGAGGATACTTTCTGCGTTGGAGGTAGACTATGCCGTCTTGGGACCAGAGGAGACCTGTACAGGAGATCCTGCCAAGCGCTCAGGGAATGAGTTCCTGTTTCAGATGCAGGCTATGCAGAATATAGAGTTGATGAATATGTATGAAGTGAAGAAGGTAATTACAGCCTGTCCTCACTGCTATAACACCATCAAAAATGAGTATCCTGACTTAGGAGGTAATTATGAAGTGATTCACCATTCTACCTTCTTGCAGGAGCTGATTAATGATGGGAGAATCAAGATGAAGGAGGGAGGAGAGTTTAAAGGGAAGAAGATCACCTACCATGATTCCTGTTACCTAGGCCGTGCTAATGGTATTTACGAGGCCCCCAGGAAAGTATTAGAGGCCCTGGATGCGGATTTAGCAGAAATGAAACGCTGCCGCACTAAGGGCTTATGCTGTGGAGCAGGTGGAGCCCAAATGTTCAAGGAAGCTGAGAAAGGCAAAAAAGAAGTGAATGTAGAACGTACAGAAGAAGCCTTGGATACCAAGGCTAAAGTGATTGCCGCTGCTTGTCCTTTTTGTCTTACCATGATGATAGATGGTGTCAAGCACTATGAGAAAGAGAATGAAGTAGAGGTATTGGATTTAGCAGAATTAGTAGATAAAAGCATGGATAAGTCATAGATAGAAGAAGTAGATGAATTAAGCTAGTGAGAGATAAACTTTTTGGAATTGTAACGCTAAAGTTTTGAATGGAACGCATTGGAGAGACACTGCATTATTGTTTACTTTTTTTGCTAAGGAAAAAAGTAAGTCTACAGGCTAGATATGGATGGCTGTGGAAGGCGACGTAGCCCTGGCACAAAAGATTATTCAGAAAAATTTTATATCCTCAAAGTATCTGAAATTCAGATATATATCTGATAAAAATGGATGAGCTACCTAAGAAGTAGCTCATTTTTTATTTCCCTTTATTGGTTAATGCTAAAATATTTAGCATATTTACTAATGAAATGAGAATTTTTTCGTTCTCACTTAAAAGGAACACAGAACTCTAGTTGATATGGAGTTCAACCTCAAGCTACAATCGGACTTTTATACTTTAAGAGAGAACATAATGAAAAGTTACAAATCGGAAACGCGACTAACGCGTAGAGGGGGGAACTATGTGTTTGTACCTGCATTTTTGACTAAAAGCATAAGAGGAATAGGGTTCCTTGCTATTCTAATAGGTAGCCATGTATTCAGTGATTATTTCTATCCAAGAGGAGAAAGTTCAAGAGGGAATGAATCTAGCTTAGGGTATACCTCTACCTACATGCCTGCTTCTATCTCTTCTGCTAGTGATTACACGCTTGAGACAGAACGCCAGCCAGAAGCGGCCTATGCAGATGTGGTGGAAAAGCCCAATGTTCTTATCACCCATGCTAATCATACGCCCAAGGCCACAGAAAGCAGCCGTTCCTTATACTTAAGTGATCAAGCTTCTGCCTACATCCAGGATATAGTGGGGTTTCAAATGAAAGTATCAGAAGTAGCGAGAATGCTGGATATTCCAGCAGAATGGCTGATGAGCATTATCAGTGCAGAGTCTAGTTTTAACCCCCAAGCTATTAACAGGGCTGGTTCAGGGGCTACCGGACTGATACAATTTATGCCTTCTACAGCTGCTGATATGAATACCACCCTTTCTCAAATCAAGCAGATGGATGCTATGCGTCAGCTGGATTATGTGTACCACTACCTGGACAAGGTTAGGCAGCGGTATGGGGAATATACTAGTTTGACTGATACCTACTTGGCTGTCTTATATCCTAAAGCGAGACAGAATGACCTTTGCTATGTCTTGTTCTCCAAGCCTTCTAAAAAGTACACCCAAAATAAAGGGCTGGATACTAACAAGGATGGGAGAGTAACCATCAGCGACATAGACAGACGTATGCAACGGCTATATTCCACTGCCTATACCATTAAGAAAAAGTGAGTCGGAAAGAAATTACTAACTGTTTACAGTCTTGAAATGGTTAAGAGGCCGCCCTATCCCGATTTGATCGGGATGGAGAGAATCTGAGTTGCCTTGGAGAAAAAAGCGCTTTTGCCTTCTTTCAGGGCTACTGCCAAAAGAAGGTTCCAGGGAAGAAATGGATTGCCCGCGGAAGGCGACGTAGCACGGGAAAAAGAGGTAATAGTAATATGAAGCTGGCCTATTCCAAATATATCAGAACTAAGTGGATACGACGAGTTGATGTAGCTGAGCTTTCCTTTGTTAGGACCGTTTACCCTAGGGTAGATGGTCCTTTTTTTACTACTTTCACATATGAAATTATTGCATACGGCAGACTGGCATTTAGGGAAACGCCTGGACCATGTCTCCCGCTTAGCCGAACAGAAAGAGGTATTGGCAGAAATCTGTGAGATAGCGGATCAAGAAGAGGTAGACGCTGTGCTCATAGCCGGAGATCTTTTTGATACGGTCAATCCTTCCATAGAATCCCTGGAACTCTTTTATCACACCTTGAAAAGGCTGGCTAATGATGGGAAGCGCGCAGTGATAGGGATAGCAGGTAATCATGATTCTCCAGACAGAGTAGAGGCACCAGATCCCCTAGCTAGAGAATGTGGAATTATACTTACGGGTTATCCTGACAGCCAGGTTCCTCCCTTTGAGTTAGAGACCGGCCTAAAGGTACTTAAGTCAGATAAGGGCTTTTTAGAACTTAAGCTACCCACATCTCCTCATCCATTGAGAATGCTCCTTACGCCCTATGCTAATGAGATTCGGTTGAAAAAAGCGCTGGGAAGTGAAGAGGCAGAAGAAGCCCTCAGGACAGTCCTGGAAGCTGCCTGGCAGAAGGTGGCCCATACTTACTGTGATGACCAAGGCTGTAATGTGCTGATGAGCCACCTTTTTGTGATACCCCATGCCGGATCAGAAAAGCCGGAAGAGATAGAAGGAGAGAAACCTATTCTTACCGTAGGCGGTGCTTCAGAGATTTATAGCCAGAATTTTCCTGAGCATATTCAATATGTGGCCCTGGGCCATTTACATAGATCCCACAGTGTAACGCATGAAACTATGCCTATCTGGTATAGCGGGAGTCCGCTGGGATACAGTATGAGTGAGGCAGGTCAGCAGAAGTACGTGAATATTGTAGAGCTTCTACCGGGAGAAAAAGCTACTACCAAACAAGTAGCACTTACCAAGGGGAGACAGTTGGTAAGGCTTGCGGCATCCTCCGTAGAAGAAGCTCGGAAGTTATTAAGAGAACACCCTAATAGCTGGGTAGAGCTAAGCCTTGCATTGACAGACTTTCTAACAGCTGCTGAGAGAAAGTTATTACTGGAAGAACATGACGGGCTTATCTCCATTATTCCTAAGATCTTATTGGCAGAAGAAGATCCATCAGCTTCCCATATGGTGGATTTAACCCAGGATATGGAGTCCCTCTTTAAAGATTACTTCCAGCACAAACACCAACAAGCCCCCAACGATACTATACTCGCCCTCTTCCGGGAAGTCATCTCTCAGGAAGCAGAAGCTTAATTCCTATGATTCCAAAATACCTTAGCATACAAGGCCTCTACTCCTACCAGGGAACCCATGAGATAGACTTTGAGCCCCTGACTTCAGCCCAACTCTTCGGGATATTTGGAGCTACTGGTAGTGGGAAATCCTCCATACTAGAAGCTATTTCCTATGCCCTCTATGGAGAGTCAGAGCGTCTCAATAAGCGTGATAACCGAGCATATAATATGATGAACCTGCGTTCCAAGCGCATGTTTATTTCCTTTGAATTTGAGGTGAATGAACAACGCTACAAGTTTGAGGCCCAGGCCAAAAGAAATTCGAAACGTTTTGATGATGTCACCCTCCTCCCAAGAAAAGCCTACCAACTAGCGAGAGGCAAGTGGCTGCCCATAGAGGTAACTACCGCCAAAGAATTGACGGGCCTTAGTTACCAGAACTTCCGCAGGACCATTATCATCCCCCAAGGGAAATTCCAGGAATTTCTCCAACTGACAGATACAGATAGGGTACGTATGCTGAAAGAGATATTCCAACTGGAGAAGTATGAGCTAGAAAAAAAAGCATCTGTCCTGCAGAGGAAAAATCAGGAAAAGATCAGCCATTGCGAAACCCTGCTCACAAAACTGGAGGCCATTACGCCTGAGCGTATTCAGGAGCTGGAAAGTCAGTTAGAAGCATTAGAGACCGCCTATCAGCAGCAGGAGGCCACCCTTCAAGCTAAGCGTAAGCTACTAGCTGAAATGGAAGAGCAAAAGCTGAAAATGGACAGGCTATCTAGGCAGCAGACAATAGTTAAGGGGTTACAGGGACAGGAGCATTTATTTGAGAAACGTGAGAAAATCCTGAGGCAGTATGAAGATTGTCTCACACATCTGACACCCTTAATACAAAAGCATAAAGAACTCGTCCATCAGCTAGAAGATACCCTTCGTCAGAAAAAACTCAAGCAAAACCAGCTGGAGAAGGATAAAGAATTACTAGGAAATGCAGAAGGTAATTTTAGCCGAATCCAACAGCAGTACCTAAACAGAGAATCCTTACTCCTGAAAGCCAGGGAGCTGGAGAAAATGACAGAAATTCAGGAGCTGGAGAACATTCTCACTAAGAAGGAACAAAGAATAGTAGATGGTCAAAGAATAACCGAGGAGCGAAAAGCGGAAAGACAATCCCTACAAGTAGAGCTGCAGCAGCTGGATAGTCAGTGGAAAGATCTTCAAGATAGTAAGCCAGACCTGGGAAAAATCATCCAGATGAAAGACTGGCTGAATAAACTGGAGGCCCTTGAGGGGGAGAATGATCGGCAGAAGAAGGAGTTAGCAGAGGCTGATGAAATGCTGAAACAGACTGAGAACTCAAAGAGAGAATTACTAGAGAAGACGTCCTTAGAGCTTATTCAATATACCCTGTCCCCTGAGCAGATCCTACCTATTCTCACGCAGGATATAGAAGCCATAGAAGGGCAGATAGCGGATACCCAGAAGCAGCTAAATGTGGAAGAAGCCCAGTCTCACCTACTGGGTATAAGTACACAATTAAAAGAAGGCGAGCCCTGTCCATTATGTGGCGCTACCCATCATCCTACCCTGATGCAAGCTGCCTCAGATGAATCCTATTTACAGTCCCTAAAGGAAAAGATAGAGAGCCTGGAAACCCATAAATCAGAGCAGCAGAAAGTCCTTCTCCAGCTAGAACAGCTAGGTACTAAGTTATCAGAAAGAAGCCTCCAGGTATCTGCATTAACCCAAAAGGGGGAGGAAGCCCAACTAGCTATACATGATCATCAGCTACAAGCTCAGTTTTCTACAGAAGAAAATTCTCCAGAAAATATACGGGCTTTAATTCTTCAGCAAACACAAGCAGATGAAAAGATTAAAGAAATAGCTAACAGTAGAGAAACTAAGCAGGAAGTCCTTATTGAGGTAGAAAAGAAAATTGAAAAGTATACAGCCGCTTTAGAAGATATAAAAAGGGAATACCAGGAGACAGAGGTAGCCTACCAGGCAGGAATCCAAAGCCTACAGCAGCTTTCCTATGAGAATTATCAAACCAAAACCGCTGAAGAAATTCAGGAGGAGGAGAATACCCTCAGAAATGAATATACCCAGCTTAATGCCCTATTTGAGCAGGCAGATGAGCGCGTTAAAAAGCTACGTTCCAGCATTGATAGCCTAAGTGGAGAATTAGACACCATAGGGGAGCAGGAGCTAAGGCTTACCAAGCTTGTGGCCGAAGGGCATCAGGAAGTAGATAAAGCCCTAAGTAAAGCAGGATACGAAAGTGTAGATGAGGTAGAGCAGATAGTGAGCTTATCCTTAAACCCTTCAGGAGAACGGGAGGCCATCAGTAGTTTCCGGCAAGAACTTCACCAGGCACAAGCTGTTTTGGAAGAACTCCAACAACAGCTTAGCGGTATAGATCAGGATTTTTCCACCTATGAGCCCTTACTGGCAGAAATCCAGCAAAATGAAGAATTCCAGAAAGAACAAACCAAGCAAATAGGAGCCACCCAGCAGGAGATCCATAGAACCAAGGAGCAGCTGACAGAAAAACAGAAATTGGAAGAGCAGAAAGAACAGCTAACACTACGTGGAGAGGACATTAAGACCCTGAAAAGCTTATTTGCTAGAAGTGGCTTTGTGAACTATGTGTCTACCATGTACTTGCGCCAGCTATGTGAAGCTGCTAACCATAGGTTCACTAAGTTGACCAGGGGGAGCCTTAGATTAGAGACCACGGACACCAATCAGTTTCAGGTACGCGACTACCTGAATGAAGGACAAACCAGAAGCGTTAAGACTCTTTCTGGTGGGCAGACTTTCCAGGCTTCTCTTTCCTTGGCCTTGGCCTTGGCAGATCAGGTGCACCAGCAGGCTAAGTCAGACCAAAACTTCTTCTTCCTAGATGAGGGATTTGGGTCCCAGGATAAGCAGTCGTTACAGATCATCTTCCAGACGCTTACCTCTCTCAGAAAAGAAAACCGAATTGTAGGGGTCATTTCCCATGTAGAAGAACTTCAGCAGGAGATCAATTCCTATCTGCATATTCAGCAGGATGTAGAAACTGGCAGCTTCATACAGAAAAGCTGGGAGGGGTAAGATGAATCGGTTTTTCCCGGGCGTTTGGCTCCTAAGGAGCCATGCTTGATGGTGCCCTAACGGGCTAGTGAGATGGGACTCCTATGGAGTCAGAGTATTCAATCCATATTGGCAGCCTAGCGTCTTGGCGAACAAAATATTCATGCCAAGCCGAAAAGACACGAGGTTCTTAGCAGTTGAAATTATCTGGAAAAATAGAGTAGTATAAGGAGATTTCCGCATCTTTAAGAGATCAACACACACTAACTACTGCTTATGCCACTCGTCATTGTTATCACAGGGGTGATTCTCCTATTACTCCTGATAGCCCTCTTCAAAGTAAACGCTTTTATTGCATTCGTTTTGGTAGCCTTAGGGGTAGGGCTTGCGCAGGGAATGGCTGTAGCAGATACGGTGCAGGCTATTCAAGATGGGATAGGGAATACACTCGGATTCATCGTGCTGATTTTAGGATTTGGGGCTATGCTGGGAAAACTGGTGGCTGAGAGTGGAGCAGCCCAAAGAATTACAGACAGCCTAGTAAAGCTGTTCGGCATTAAGCGGATTCAGTTTGCACTGATGCTTACAGGCTTCATTGTAGGTATTCCCATGTTCTACTCAGTAGGCTTTATCATTTTAGTTCCCCTGGTGTTTACCATAGCTGCTTCTACCAGACTTCCTCTCATTTTTGTAGCCCTTCCTATGTTATCTGCCTTATCTGTTACCCACGGGTATCTTCCGCCCCATCCCGCGCCTACTGCTATAGCAGCAGATTTTAATGCAGATATAGGACTTACCATGATGTATGGGCTCATCATAGCTATTCCAGCTATATTACTAGCAGGATATGTATTCTCCTTTACACTCAAAGACATGAATCCTACCCCTCCTAAAGATCTGTTTGAAACTAAAGTATTTGCAGAACATGAAATGCCGGGGATGACTACCAGCATACTCACCGCTCTGCTACCCATTATTCTCATAGGAGGAAAAACCATTCTTCAACCTTTCTTTGAGCCGGGAACTATGGCCGCTGAAATCCTGGAGTTCTTTGGTAATCCTATCCTGGCTATGCTAATGTCTGTTTGTGTAGCTATCTATTTTCTGGGGCTTAAGCGAGGAAAGTCTATGCCTAGCATCATGAATAGTCTGGTAGATTCTGTGAAAAGTATCACCATGATCATGCTAATTATTGCAGGAGCAGGCGCCTTGAAGGAAGTGATGTCAGCCAGTGGCATCAGTGATTATATGGGTTCTCTCTTAGCGCAGAGTTCCTGGTCCCCTATATTATTAGCTTGGGGTATAGCAGCCCTTATTAGGGTAAGCGTAGGTTCTGCTACCATTGCAGGCCTTACTACAGCTGGCATTATTCTCCCTATGGTAGCTACTTCTGGCGTAAGCCCAGAGCTACTTGTACTCGCTACTGGGGCAGGCTCTCTTATGCTTTCTCACGTGAACGACTCTGGCTTTTGGATGTTCAAGGAATTTTTCAATCTTTCTATTAAAGAGACTTTCAGAAGCTGGACAGTTATGGAAACTATAGTTTCCGTAGCGGGTCTGGTAGGTGTATACATACTTCATATCGTCATTTCATAGAACAAAAAATACATTCATTCATGGAAGAAAAATTAGCTGAAATGGGGTTGACCCTCCCTGCACCTCCCCCACGTGGAGGCGTTTATAAGTCGGTCTGTATTTCTGGTACCCATTTATACGCTTCGGGTCATGTGCCCATAAGGCATGACGGTACGAAGGTGGAAGGCAGAGTGGGAGAGAATATGGATACAGCTACTGCTGCCAAAGCTGCTCAGCTGGTGGGGCTGAACATGTTGGCGAGCATAAAGGCCGAGCTAGGCGATCTATCCAAGCTGAAATGCCTGGTAAAAACGCTGGGGATGGTAAACTGTACCCATGACTTCCGGGAACAGCCCCTGGTAATTAACGGCTTTAGTGAGCTGATGCGCGCACTCATGGGACCTGATAAAGGCGTAGGAGCCAGATCTGCCGTAGGTATGATGCTCCCACATGGGGTGGCTGTAGAGATAGAAGCTATCTTTGAAATTGATGCCTAATGCGTGAACCAACTACCCCTTGGTACGAGCTTAATGATCCTAGCCTCTTGGATACTCCCTGCCTAATGGTTCATCCAGAGACAGTAAAGGCTAATATTCAGAAGATGTGTGAGATAGCTGGTAAGAAGGAACGGCTTATACCACATGTGAAAACCCATAAAATGGAGGCTGTAGCCAGGATGCATCTGGCAGAAGGGCTAGCTTCTTTCAAGTGTGCGACCGTAGCAGAGGCTGAAATGCTGGCGCAGGCAGGAGCGGAGAGTATCTTATTAGCCCACCAACTAGTCGGTCCAAAGTTGGCTAGATATATGAAATTGGTGGCTGCCTATCCTGATACCTCCTTCTCCACCATAGTAGATGATATGGGGATTCTTAAGCAGATCATACAAGGAGTGACTGAATTTGGAGATAGGCTGGGACTGTGGATAGACCTGGATAATGGTATGCATAGGAGTGGCATTATGCCTGGTAGGGAAGCCCAGGAACTCATAGAGGCTATTCTTTCTGTAACCTCAGAAAAGGTGGTTTTTGAAGGTCTGCATGTATATGATGGGCATTTGAGAGACCAAGCTTTTAATGAGCGGAAGGATAAGTCTGATATGGCATTTGAAGCAGTAGAAAGCTTTATTCAGGAATTAGCAGAGAAAGGTATTACCATCCCTAAAGTAGTAGCGGGCGGCTCCCCCACTTTTCCTGTGCATAGCCTGAGAGAAAACATATTTGTAAGTCCAGGTACCTATGTGTTCTGGGATTACGGGTATAAGAAGATGCTGCCGGAACTTCCCTTTGAGTGGGCAGCCATAATAGCCACTCGTATAATTAGCAAGCCTGGAGAGAATAGACTTACGCTGGATCTTGGCCATAAGGCTATAGCAGCAGAGAATCCTTTAGAGAAAAGGGTATACTTCCCAGCGCTTCCCAAGGTAGTTTTCGTGGGCCAGAGTGAGGAGCATTTAGTAATACATACAGAGGAGGAAGGCCAGTATCAGGTAGGAGATATACTATATGGAGTTCCTCATCATATATGTCCTACTGTAGCCCTTCATCAACAGGCATATGTCATTAAAAGCTACCAAATCACAGATCATTGGAAAGTATCAGCCAGAGATAGGATGCTGACAATTTAATGAGTACGAACGTAGGTCTTGGATACTATGTACTGATTATCAGTTGGTGATTGCTTACTGATTTTGCTTGAAAGGATACATGATGAATGGGATGGCTTTACGCCACTCCATATACGTAGAAATAGGCGGCTTGTAGAGTTACATTGGGTGGGATGCGTATTTACGCACGTCAAAACAGGGTCTACCTAGCTGATACACTCTATTGACGGAAAGGGATAATGCAGGGGCATTTAGTGTGGTCTTAACTGAAATTGATATTATGCTAATATTCGATGGACATCTTGACCTTTCCATGAATGCCATGGAGTGGAATCGCGATTTACGTAAGTCACTACAGGAAATTAACCGCCTGGAGGAAGGATTAGCTGATAAGCCGGATCGGGGTAAGGCCACCATTTCCTTTCAGGAAATGCGTAGCGGGAAGGTAGGGCTTTGTATGGCTACCCAAATAGCTCGGTACGTAACGCCAGAAAATCCTCTTCCGGGATGGAATTCTCCTGAACAGGCATGGGCACATACCCAAGCCCAGCTGGCATGGTATCACAGTATGGTGGAAGTAGGAGAATTAAGACAAATCAAAGAAGCAACAGAACTCCATCAGCATGTGTCTGATTGGGAAGAGGATGATAAAAATACACCCATAGGATTTATCCTAAGCCTGGAAGGTGCAGACTCCATTCTCTCCATGGAACATCTGGAACGTGCCTGGGAATATGGACTTAGGGCTGTAGGTCCTGCCCATTATGGCCCTGGGGTATACGCCATGGGTACTGATGCAGAGGGAGGTATCACTGAGAGGGGAAAAGATCTCCTTCAAAAGATGGAATCGCTAGGGATGATTCTGGATGCTACTCACCTATGTGATGATAGTTTTTGGGATGCCATGGATATATTTCATGGAGCCGTATGGGCTAGCCATTCTAATAGTAGAACCCTGGTTCCTAATCATAGACAGTTTTCTGATGAGCAGTATAGAGAATTGCTGAAGAGAGGCGCGGTCATAGGGATTGCCTTTGATGCTTGGATGTTGATCCCAGGATGGATAAGGGGGAAGAGTACGCCTGAGGAGACTGGCGTAGCACTATCTCACGTGGTGGATCATATCATGTATGTGTGTGAGCTGGCAGGGAATACTACGCAGGTAGCCTTAGGGACAGACCTGGATGGGGGATTTGGGAAGGAGCAGTGTCCATATGACCTGGAAAGTATAGCCAGGCTGCCTAAAGTAGGAGATCTACTCCTGGAAAGAGGCCTTAGCCAGGAAGATGTCTATAATATTTTCTCAAGAAACTGGCTACGGTTTCTCACCCATGCCTGGACATGAAAAATCCCCTGAACCAGTTGGGTCAGGGGATACACGATTGACTATGGACAAACATTCACCATTAAACTTTCACTTTGATAGTTACCCAAGCTTCCACGTTTTCTCCTCTCAATCTAGCTGGAGTAAAGATCAACTCAGGTAATTGGTTCTTTAACACTATTCTCTTCTCTGAAGAAAGGGATTCTTTTACTTGATGGAACTGATAGTTTCCATCTTCATCTACTAGTATACATACGCTCACTTCCTGCAGAGCCGTAGATATGTTTTTTTGCTTTCCTTCCTTGAGAATACCTTCATTCACCTCAGGAATATTCAATGCGTAAGGCTTGGAAAAGCTGCTAGTCTGCATGGAGGTCTGTGTATACATGACCCCGTTATGAGGTTGAGCCTGAAAGATGGTAATCGAAAAGAGCAAAACGAATGTGGCTATATAGGCTTTCATAATTCTAAATATTCAAGTGGCTTATTATTAATGCTTACACTAGTAAATAGAGAATATGGGCCACGCGTAACCACGCAGTTTGTAGGGGGCTATTTTTATCTGGTAAGCAGCATGAATGAGCTAGTAATTGGTAAGTTGTCTATCTGAGATAGGAAAGAGTTACCTTAATCAGCTGGAAATGGCTAAGGATAGAGAGATCCCTAAAATACCTCTACCCTGATACCAGGAGTATCAGGATAGAGATTCAGTCAATATTGTGATTACCCCTCCAGGGAGAAATTAAACTTGATGGTTACCCAGTCTGAAACTGGTAGTCCATGCTGGCGAGCTGGGGTGAAGGTTAAGATGTGTATGTATTTCATCACTGATCTGGTCAGGGCTGGAGGGTATTCTCCTAAAAACTTAGAAGTAACATAGTTTCCTTCCTGGTCTACTAGTATACTTATTCTCACACTTCCCTCTATTCCGTGTTCATTTCGGGCGTAGTCATTATTTATCTGATCTGCTATCATAAATAAATTGAGAGGCTCGGGGCTTACGTACCTTCCTGCTACCTCTACAAGGTCATGGTGGGTGATGGCGATTTGGGTTTCTTGGGAATAGGCCATCTGCAAACAAATTCCCAGCGTAACGAACAGCTTGATGGCATTCATTTTTTGGTGGTTAAGTTTTACTTAAGATACCTATTTATATCCAATGTTACCAAATTGTTACCAAAATGTTATCGGAAAGTTGGGTAAAACACATGCTGACATAGGCTAACTGGGGAATTAGCTCCTAGCTTACTTAGCACTATGTCTATCGGAGTACCTTCTCCTTGAACACATACTCTATCTGTTCAATGCTGATCCGAGCTTCTTTTCCAGCTGTGTAGAGGATTTGGCAAATGAAATTTCGCGTGCCAATGGGGAAGTTAAAGCTTTCATTAATCCCTTTACGGAAGAACTGTAGGGCAAAGCCTTCTTCAAACTGGGCTCTGTAAATGGGGTAGCTTTTGTCCTCAAAATGGATCATATACATGAACCGCTTAACCTGATCTGGCCAAAAGTTTTTGTCTTTCTTGACTTCCCTTGGGTCCATACTCATCTCCATATTAATATGGTGACGAATACATCCCCCCTGTGTGATGACTACATACCTAGTGTTAGAGATGCGAGCGGACTCTATTCGGGTAAGAGAGTCCCATTTATGATCTGTAAAAAAGGGGTTATATCTGTGAATAACCGGTTTCAACTTATTTATATCTAGCCGGCAGTCAGTAGGCTGGGCTGAGATGGACATCCAGCCACTTACCAAAATTCCCATTAATATCCCCACTACATAACGCATCCTTTAAATTTCTCAATTCTCAACTAGCATCAAAACTGGTTTACAAAGCCTATGTGGATTTTTCCTCGTGTAGGCTGGAAGTCTTGGTTTTCAGATTTCCCTACTGCGTAGCTGATAGAAATAATGCCTGCTTTGGTTTCATAGTTCATCCCTAAGCCTATCCCCATGGGGTGTAAGACCTCTCCGCTTGCTCTATTTTCCAGGTAAGCATAGTCAAAAAAGGTATACATAAAGGAATTTTTCTCCAGTAACAGTCGGTACTCCGCACTAAAACGTGAATACAGATTAGTGAAAAACTCATTTTCATTAAACCCCCTGAGGCTTCTAGCTCCTCCTACTTGTAGCAAGTCATTGAGAAAATATACCTCTTGATTTAGCCAGTAGGTGTGGTTAGCTAGATGCATGACGTGCCTACCTCCCAAAGGGCTGAATACAGAAAACTGGCTTTGTAGCTCTAGCAGGCTTTGGCTTTCAGCCAAGCGCTCATACACGGCCTCATCTACCAATGCATTTCTACGAATGTCTCTGCTCCCTATAGAAAGAACCACATCTGTAAATATCCCTTTTCTGGGGTTCCACTGGTAATCAAGAGTATTTATCCTGATACCTGTACCCACAGATTGCTGAACCCCATCCAGGAGAGAGGGAATGGACAGGGAGGAGGTAGATATAGTAGAATCCAGTAGACGAGAGGCTCTGTTATTTACCGTGAGACGAGCTGAGACCTCAGGAGAAAATTGATAGCTGACAGCTGCCTGAAACGTTCTGACCAGAAACTGGTCCTCTTGATTTCGGATATCAAATGATCCTTCCACCTGAAAGGGAGTCCCCAGAATGTAGGGTATGGCAAGTTGAGTGAAGAGAGCCTGTGAGGTGGTGGTTAGCTTTTGATAGAGAAAAGTAAAGCGTTCTCCCCTTCTAAATGGACTGATGAGTGTAATGTCTGCTGATCCGGTTAATTGTAAACTGAGGTCATTTTCCTGGGGTTGCTGAAGAATCCCAAGTAGTATATCAAATCTACTGTTGTTTTTATTTTTGATAGGAAGGTGTATGGTAGCTTGGTTAGCGGGAGAAATTTCCACGTAGGGAATAGAGTCTAGTTCAAAGTAAATGGAGTTGTCCAGCCTATTTTTGATGGTAGCCAATAGTTGATTCGTAAAAGGCATACCTTGCTCTACGCCTAAGAAGGCATAAATAAAAGAGAGCCTTTCCCTTACCTCTCCTGCTACTTGTAAGCTATCTACCAGGATTCTAGGTCCAGATTCCCAGCGGTAATGCACGCTGGCGCCTAAAACACCAGAGGATTTTTCCTGGTAGGTTACCCCTTCCAGTTCCAAGCTTGCCAATGCATAACCGCCTTGATCAGCCCTGATGGCAGTTAGTAATTTTTTTTCAAGGGTCTCCCAGTCAAGTGGGGGCTTTTTTCTTAGATAAAGCTGTAAATCAGGATGAGATCGCAGGATGGATTCCTCTATAATGAGACTATCTAAAATGTACAGGGGACCCTGAAAGAAATGAAGGCTAAAAGTGTCTTCCTTTAGAGAAAAAGAATCTAGTGTGCTTGCCTGCCAGCCTTTTGGTCTTACGGTTTCCATCCACTTCTTTGTGAGAATAGGTAACTCAGACGAGTCTGATGCACCTTTGAAAATTTGTTCGGTCTTTTCTAGTAAAAAGGGATCAGATAATCCTGATAGCTTCAGGTGAATTTGTCTGTTAGGTTGGGCATGCAGGGAGAAAGTACAAAGACATAAGAGGGAAATAAGGCGGGAAGCCATAGTCATTAAAAGCCATTTACTGACAGATCGATATATTTTCTTACACCAGACTTCCACCTTTCAGATGATTGAAATGAGATAGCTTTATGTTTCTTTTCGAGGATAAAATTATGAATCAGGCATATTTATAAAAGTAAACGTACCCTTCAAGAGGGAGAATTGATTAGATACAGAACAATTTCGCCAGATTCCACACAAAATTTGGTTCCTATGCAAGATTTTTAAGTAAATTTAACCCTATATGTGTACTGAATGTATCCCTGATTTTTTCATTCTCATTCATTTCATTCAGTAGGATATAAAAGATCTAAAGCCTCTTAAAATTAGCGATATGATCAAGAGAATTGCAGGTGTTTTTTTGCTTTCTATGATAGGAGCAATGTCAGGAATGGGGCTTTATGAATACTTTTTTTCTTCTAAGGAAGTATACTACCTGCCTAGCCCGCCCATCCAGCCTGTTTCTTCAAGATATACTCCTACTTCTGATCATCAGGGCGCTTCCCCGCAGGTAAGAAGTATGAACTTCCCTGACTTTGTGCTTGCAGCAGACATGGCTAAGCCTGCAGTGGTACACATCAGATCCAGCTATGACGCGAAACGTAAAAGTAGTCATGCAGATTTTTTCAGTAATCCCTGGCAGGACTATTTTGATGATGATATGTACAATGGACATAACGGAATCGCTTCAGGCTCCGGGGTGATCATCTCCGGTGAAGGGTACATCATCACCAACAATCATGTCATTGAAGATGCCAACAAAATAGAGGTAACCTTATCTGATAATCGATCTTTCCCAGCTAAGCTAATAGGGACAGATGCTAATACAGACTTAGCTGTCTTAAAAGTGGAGTCTACCTTTTTACCCTACCTAACGTTTGGTGATTCTGATGAAGTGAGAGTAGGAGAATGGGTCTTAGCTGTAGGAAATCCTATGGATTTAAATTCCACAGTAACTGCTGGAATAGTGAGTGCCAAAGGGAGAGATATTAATTTGCTTAGAAACGATGCGACTTATCCTGTGGAGTCTTTCATTCAAACAGACGCAGCTGTCAACAGAGGAAACAGTGGAGGCGCACTTATTAATGATCAGGGAGAGCTAATAGGTATTAATACAGCTATAGCCTCACGCACCGGTTTCTATGCGGGATATTCTTTTGCTATTCCTGCCAGTATTGCGCAGAAAGTGATGGAAGACCTCATTACCTATGGGAAGGTGAAAAGGGGCATACTAGGGGTGAATATCAGGGCTGTAGATGCAGAGTTAGCAGAAAAGCATTCCCTACAGACCCTGAGGGGTGCCTTTATAGATAAAGTACTACCAGGAAGTGGGGCGCAGGAAGCGGGCATTGAAACTGGAGATATCATTATTTCCGTCAATGATATTCCGGTGAACAGTACCCCTGAACTACAAGAGCAAGTGAGTAGGTATAGGCCTGGAGAGAATATAGAAATAAGAGTGTTCAGGGAGGGCGTAGAGAAAGTATTTATCGTCTCCCTCAAGTCCTTGGAAGGAGAAGAAAGTATTAGCTTACGTTCTGGTGGAAAGGAGAATATCCAATTTAGGGGGAATAGATTCCGCATGCCTAATGAGAATGAGCTAGAACAGTTTGAAGCTAAAAATGGGATTATACTAGAACAGCCTAATCAATCATTTTACGAGGCTGGCATAGAAGGAGGATTCTTCATAGAAGAAATCAATGGAAAACAGGTAAAAGACATAGACCAATTATATCTTCTGCTACTAGGTTCCAGAAAATCTCTCCATATTTCTGGCTTAACGCCTCAAGGCAAAGCTAAATCCTACGACATAGATTGGTAGAAGAATCACCTTTCTATATACTTTTAAGAAGATTTCAAAAAACTTATGACTGCACTTAGTGTAAACCTAAATAAGGTGGCACTGATTCGTAATTCTAGAGGCAGAAATTATCCTGACCTGGTCAAGGTAGCCTTAGATTGTCAGCGTATGGGTGCTGATGGCATTACGATCCACCCCAGGCCAGATGAACGCCATGCCCGTAAATCAGATATTTCTGCTCTCAAAGAAGCGTTAACGGTAGAGCTGAATGTAGAAGGCTATCCTAATGAGGCCCTACTTAAGGTAGTGGAAACCTACAAGCCCGCACAGTTTACCATGGTCCCAGATCCTCCCGGTGCCCTCACCTCAAATGCCGGATGGGATACCCTTACACACGCTAGCTTGCTGAAAGAGGTCATAGCCAGAATGCATGAGGCAGGAATCAGGTGCTCCATATTTACGGGTACTGAAGCTAGATATATTGAGGGAGCTGTAGCCACAGGAACTGACAGAATCGAATTATATACTGAGCCTTATGCAGAACAGTATGACCAAAGAGAACAAGCTGTAGCTCCCTTTACAGAGGCTGCCAAGCTAGCCCACACGCTAGGGCTTCAGGTTAATGCCGGGCATGATCTTAATCTGGATAACCTTGCTTACTTTGCTAAAAAAGTCCCTTATCTGGATGAAGTATCCATAGGCCATGCACTAGTAACAGATGCCCTTTACCTGGGCCTTCAGGAAACCATTACACGCTACCAGAAGTGTTTGGGGAAGTAGAGGTGGCTTAGCTCAGAGAGTCCATAAACAATAGAACTCATCATTCCGTTGGGCATAGTTTGTATGGTCCAGTGGGTCAAACGGAACCTAAGACCTTAGTCTAGGGATGCTTTTAATTGTTCGCTAGACCCCGCCTGACCCTTCATAGGTAATGCCCTATAAACCCACCGGAGTGAAGTACTTTTGAGGGGCTAACCTCAGATAATCCTCACCTCTTCTACTAGGTTCCGCTTAAGTTTACGATTCACCAATTCCTTGATTTTGGTACGTGCGAGGGAGAGTTCCTGCTTCCACACAGGGGACTTCATTTTAATGTATAGCACGCCACGCTGGAACCAGATTTTTTCTGTATTAGAAGAGATAGCTTGTCCCATGAGCACTTCCCATTCTTCAATGACAGACTGAATATCCACCTGATCTTTCAGTCGGTTTTTCTTGAGAAACATCTCTATTGCCTCTCCTAAACTCATCATGCGGTTACGTGCCATTGATTATTACCAAAGGTTATTTTTAAAAAAGGGTTTTGATATATTAAGTAACAAGAATACTGGGACTCGTATTAGCAAACAATACAAATTTTTTTTCGTAAATTTATCATCAGATAATGCTCTCGGCTACGTATTCCTATTTTTATTATCAGAATAGCGGGAATGCCAAACCTGGAGCTTTTTTTATGCCTAATTTTTAATGGAAAAGAAAACCGCAATTCTAGTTGACGGAGGATTCTTTCTAAAAAGATATCGTTCAATCTTTAAGATTAAAGTTCTAGATCCTAAAAGAACTGCTACCTTCCTATGGGAAATGTGCCTTAAACATCTAAGGTAAAAAAGCCAACTTGATAAGTTCTTGTATCCTTATTTACTCCATTCTATTCGAGCGCTATTACATTCGCCTGTCCATTAAGCACTTTGATATATTGGATAGACGTGTCAGGCTGGTCTCCAAAAGCGGTTTG
>JBCCLI010000079.1:0-19753 GCA_039026975.1 Bacteroidota bacterium
AGTGAAGAAAGCCTGAAGATGGCTTGTACCATCCAACAGTCAGACTATGGCAGTTACTATCTTGTCCTGGCCCAAAGGATAATGGGGTTCTTTTGTCTAATGATAAAAAGCTATTAGGAAAGGCGAGTGAAAGGGGAGTCTCTATCTTGATACTCAGTCTACCTATACCTAAACACCCTAAATACCTCTCCTTCCTCATACAGGTGCTTACCCATTGGTAACTCTATAAAAGCATCTGTATCTACTAGATTGGCAAGATCCCCTGACCCGTGTCCTTCCATGGGCAACGCCCATAAGGTTCCATATTCATCAGATTCCAGCACTACCTGCGCGAAGTAGGTAAGCTCCGGTTTGAAAGGTATGGGGGCTTTTAGGTTGGCAAATAGGGGTTTTGCAGGTGCCGTGCCAATAGATGCATACAGCCAGGGTAGGATGTACCTTTGGGTGCACATGAAAGAGGAAACAGGATTGCCAGGTAAGGCAAAAACCAAGGTATTCTCTCGCTTCCCGAACCAGAAAGGCTTGCCGGGACGTTGGCGGACTCTATGGAAGTATTTCTCTACGCCTAATCTGGACAGCGCCTCCGGTAAAAAGTCAAACTTCCCTTTAGAGACTCCTCCACTTAAAATGAGGATATCATAGGTATCCAAGATGTTTCCTAGCTCCCTGAGAATTTCATCCATATCATCTGTTAAATGGTGCTGATCTACCTGCATACCCATGTGTATAAAGGAAGCGCTAAGCCCATATACATTTGACCGACGGATTTGGTGGGGGAGGGGCGTCTCATCTACTTCTACCAGCTCATCCCCTGAAGAAATGATCATCATGGAAGGAAGCTTGGCTACAGCTACTTGATGCTTACCTACAGAAGCACAAACGCCTATTTCAGCCGGAGAAATTCGAGTACCTGGACGTATGATGAGATCACCTGTTTGCCTGTCTTCCCCCTGATAGTGGATATGCTGACCCTTATTTACTTCAGAAGTTTTAATAGTAGCCACCCCATCTTTAATTTCGATCTCTTCATACATAAGCACGGTATCTGTCCCTTCAGGGATGACTGCACCTGTCATAACTTCTATACAAGTAGCTGGATCAGTTAGGCTGATCTGAGGAGAACCTGCAGGGGCAATGCCCTTTACAGGAAAGTGCCGTTCTCCTGTAGTATAAGCTGCATATGCAATAGCAATTCCGTCTCTGGTAGATCGGTTGAAAGGGGGGAGTTCTCTGTCTGCATGAACCTCTTCTCTGAGGGTCCTTCCTATGGCCTGATGCAGGGAAACGGTTTCTGTCCCATAGTCATGGATGTGATCAGAAATAATTCGGGAAGCTTCTTCTACGGTTATCATAAATGCTTTGCCTAAATAGGGAGTCTGACTAAGGAATTCTGTAAATTAGACATTTAACGAAAGAACTCTTCTCAGCTCTTGATGTTTGCTTAGGTAATGATTCCTCCTGCTGATATTAGATCCCATTTTCCTATTTTCCAGACCTACCCTGATCTGGTGTATCTGGATAATGCAGCTACTACCCAGAAGCCGCAGGCTGTGATTGATGGGATTCAGAAGTTTTACGTAGAGGAGAATGCGAACATCCATAGAGGGATTTATCCCCTCGCCCTTAAAGCTACTCAGGCTTATGAGTCCGTTCGTCAGAAGGTAGCTAATGCTATCCATACTCCTGACCCTACCCAGATTGTGTATACGAGCGGTACCACAGAAGGAATCAACCTGGTTGCTCACTCTTTCTTAACGCCCCGATTACGGGAAGGAGATGAGGTCATTATTAGCAGTATGGAACATCATGCTAACTTGATTCCCTGGCAAATAGCCTGTAAAAAGGTGGGTGCCCATCTTAAGGTATTACCCATCTCCGAATTGGGAGAAATAAGGATAGAAGATCTGGAGGCCATGTTGACTGAGAAAACCAGATTCCTGGCGGTTGTGCACATTTCTAATACATTAGGGACCATCAATCCTATTGAGGAAATGATAGGGTTGGCACACCATAAAGGAGTTCCAGTTCTCATAGATGCTGCCCAAAGTATGGCTTACTACGATATCAATGTAGAGGAGTTAGATGTGGATTTTCTGGTATTCTCAGGTCATAAGATTTTTGGCCCTACAGGAACGGGCATTTTATATGGTAAGAAAGTACATCTAGAGCAGATGGAACCTTATCAGGTAGGAGGAGACATGATCAAGGAGGTTAGCTATGAAGAGACCACTTTTGCGGGTATCCCACAACGTTTTGAGGCTGGCACTACCAACATTGCTGGGATAGTAGGCCTTGGGTATGCGCTAGACTACCTGTCTACCTTATCTCATCAGGACATACAAAAACATATTCAACAGCTTACTACTTATTGTACAGAGAATTTACTTGATATTCCTGGTCTGGAGATAATAGGAAGAGCAGCCAAAAAAAGTGGGATTATTTCCTTTACCATGAAGGAGGTACATCCACATGATGTAGCTACTATGTTGGGAGAGGTAAATATAGCGGTCAGGGCTGGACATCACTGTACCCAGCCCTTAATGGAAACATGGGAACTACCGGGAACTACGAGAGTCTCTTTTTCCATTTATAATTCTATGGAAGACGTAAATAAATTAGTGGAGGCCGTCAGACAAACTCAGTTATTTTTTGCATGAACGAGAGAATCAGGAAGCTCTATAAAACTGTCATTCTAAGCCATAGTAAACAGCCCTATAAGTTTGGAAAAAGGGAGAATAGTCTTCACCTACTTAAGGCATATAATCCTATTTGTGGTGATAAGTTTGAGTTGTATGTAGAGGTGGAGGATGGGAATATCACAGATCTGGGTTTTCATGGGTATGGGTGTTCCATTTCTAAGGCTTCTACATCTGTATTAGCTACTTACATAGAAGGGAAATCTCTGAAAGAAAGTTTAGCTATTACCAAAGCATACCTGGATATGTTAAATCCTGATATTCAGCTTAATAATCAGTTGGATGAAGACTTCCTGGCTTTTGCTGCGGCTAGAGAATTTCCAGGGAGACTGACCTGTGCGAGCTTAAGTTGGGAAGAGATACATGCATTTTTGGAAAAAGAACTGGGTCATGATTGACATACAGCTGAAGGAAGTCCCCCTAAGTGTGGAAGAATGTACAGAGTTGATAGCCTCAGATAGCTGTGGAGGCTCTGTAGTATTTATTGGTACCGTGCGTAATAACACCAAAGGGAAAGAGGTAGTCAGACTGGAGTTTGAGGCGTATGGACCTATGGCCCTCTCGGAAATGAGAAAAATAGCCGAGCAAGCTAAGGAGAAATGGAATTGTGAGAAGATAGCTATCCACCACAGGAGGGGCGTGCTTCAAATTCAAGAAATAGCTGTCATTATAGCGGTGGCCACTCCTCACCGGAAAGCTGCTTTTGACGCCTGCCAATACTGCATAGATACCCTTAAAGAAACCGTTCCCATCTGGAAGAAAGAGATTTTTGAAGATGGGGAGGTATGGGTAGCGGCCCATCCGTGAATACCGGTTTCAATGTCCCTGAAAAACCACGAGCTTAACTTCAAAAAGACATTAATAAGCTAGAGAATTCCAAGCTGGTATTTCTTGATCTACACTCAGCTTTACCAAAAATTTATAGAGCTAAGGTATTTCCCATCTCCCTCCTACTCCATAAAAATGGGATACTAATCTCCATTTCATAGCTGTAAAGTAGGTAAAAGCAAGGAATACCATTCATCCTAAAATTAGATACTTCGAAATGAAAATTAATTTACTTATGCGAATATACTTTGTGGAAGTAATATTGAGTAAGATTTACACATTTAATTTTTCATTTTGATGGAAGTGGTATAGACTTTCTCAAGGTATCCGCTAGATTAGTTCTCCTTATTATTCAGTCCATTATTATCAGTAAACAGCTGATAATCAGTATTATAATGACTAGTTCACGTTAATTTGCATACTCTAAAAGGAGGGCCTTACTTATGTGCAAGCATTTCAAGTTTAACTTTTGATGCCAAACAGTTCATATGCAAAAACTAATTTAATACGATTTTTAAGATAATAATTTTATAAAAATTTATAATTACTATTTTAATGCAGCTACCGTTCATGCTCCTGTGATAACAGTTCATGTTTAATTATAATTAATTAAATTGAATATTTGTTCAATAAAATATAAGTATCCCTACCTTTATTCATCGGCCAGGTAGATTCTTCCTAAGAATGTACAAGCTTTTGGCCGTCAAGAAGCGTTTAGCCTGTCTTCCTCTCTACATATACCAAATAAAGACTAAAGCTACCTCCTAAGGCTAATTTTAGGTATAAGACCAGTTCCTGGTTTCAGCATAATGATGGCTGGACTTCAGTATGCAGAGATCTCATGATCACTATGTTATAGAAACATTTAACTACACACTGAATTTGCTGCATGAAAAAACCTTTATTACTATTTGTCCTTTTGCTTTGTTGTTTTCTGGTGGGTTTCAGCCAGAAAGGAAAAGAAGGGTCTGGCAATTCCGTTCCTGAGGGAATGAAAATTGATCAAGCTCTTTACAGTCTATTATCTAATGATAATAGCGATTTCACTACCAATAAACCTTCTAAAAATGGTCCTGTTAGCATCACTGAAGAGGACAATCCTTTTAGTAGTACAGGTCAAATGATATTTGATAAAGAAGGGAGGGTGTTGATTGATGCTTCTTCTAATTCTAGTGGGAAGGAACTTCTAGATGCATTAGAAGAAGTTGGTCTGGTAAGAGGATCTACCTTTAATAGATTTGTTTCTGGCTTCATACCTGTCTCTACTTTAGAGAATTTGGGAGAGATTGAGTCCCTACAAATAGCAAGAGCCAGTATCGCTAGCCAAAACATTGGTTCTGTAGATAATGAAGCTGATGTAGCGCTCAGGTCTGATGTAGCCAGATCTCTATATGGACTTAATGGCTCCGGAATCAAGATTGGGGTTCTTTCTGATGCCTATAATACCTTAGGTGGAGAGGCTGCAGGTATTGCTTCTGGAGACTTGCCAGGGCCGGGGAATCCTAACGGATTTACTACTCCTGTTACCGTCTTATCAGAACTCGCCGGAGGTACTGGTATTGATGAGGGACGTGGCATGATAGAACTCATCCATGATATTGTACCTGCTGCTGAATTATTCTTCTGGTCAGCTTTCAATGGTCAGGCAGACTTTGCGAATGGAATCATTGAACTTGAGAAAGCTGGATGCCAAATCATTGTAGATGATATTCGCTATTTCACTGAGCCTATGTTCCAGGATGGAATCATTGCACAGGCAGTAGATTCTGTAACCGGCTTAGGTGCCTCTTACTATTCTTCTGCTGGTAATGCAGCTACTTCTTCTTATGAGTCTCCATTTAATCCGTCAGGAGAATTCTTTTTTGGAGCCGAGATTCATGATTTTGATCAAGGGGAGGGAGTAGATTTTTATCAGCGGATAGATGTTCCATCTGGATCTAACCTGTTTGCTTTTCAGTGGGTAGATCAGATTTTCTCTCTGAATGGAGGTCTTGGTGCTGGCACTGATTTGGATGTACTTTTCTTCTTCCCAGGACAGACTGGCCCTATTGATCCAGCTGAAATTATCTTCTCCCTGAGTGCCATTAATACAGGAGGAGATCCTATAGAATTTTTCTCTGTAACCGGCCCTTTCTCTTTTGAGATTGCTATTGTGAATTTTGGTGGACCTGATCCTCAACTTATTAAGTGGTCAGGCAGTAGATCTACTGTAGTTTCAGAATGGGCTACTAACAGTAGTACCTCTTTTGGGCACTCTAACGCTGAAGGAGCTAATGGTACTGGTGCTGTATTTTACCTGGATTCACCAGAATTTGGTCAGGATCCTCCATTACCAGAACCATTTACTTCACTAGGTGGGGTACCCATTTACTTTGATCAGGAAGGAAACTTCATCGGGAGAACTGTAAGAGAAAAGCCGGAGTTTTCCGCTATAGATGGAACTAATACTACTTTCTTTGGCTTTGATGTAGAACCAGATGGGAATCCTAACTTCTTCGGTACTTCTGCTGCTGCTCCTCACGCTGCTGCTGTAGGGGCTTTGATGCAGGAATATGCTACTAGAACCACTGGTCCTATTTCTCCAGCTGAAATTAGAAGAGTGCTTAGGAATACAGCTATAGACATGGAAGCACCAGGATATGACTTCTTGACAGGAACGGGATTGGTTCAGGCTGATGCTGCTATTAAAGAATTAGTAAGGCGGAATGCGAGGGTAACCAGATTCATCCTTGTTGATGCTGAGGCAGATTCTAATGTAGTGCGGATTCGTGATGGGGATGTGCTTCTGCTAGAAAATCTTCCAGAGAGATTTAATATCGTCGCGATTACCAGGGGGTCTGAGGATATTGAAAGAGTGGTTTTTGACCTGAACGGGCCAATTTTAGGCGAAAGAACGGAAAGAAAAGTACCCTATGCTCTCTTCGGGGATAAAAATGGAGACTTTGGATTCAGACATACTGAAGCAGGTTCCTACCACCTCACGGCTGTTCCCTATTACAGAGGATTAGGAGGATTAGAGCAGGGATGCGAGCTTATGGTGAACTTTTCCATCATTGACTGTGCTGTCTCCGGGCCTGTTGTAAATGCTGGGCCAGATAAATCTTTGGACTGTACCTCAGGTGATGTAATGTTAATGGGAAGTATCTCAGGAGGAGCTAGTCCCATAACCCAAAGTTGGAGAGGCCCAAAAGGATTCAAGTCTGACATGCTCACGCCTACCGTGAGTGAGGTAGGTATCTATACCTTAAGAGGGACAGATGCTAATGGCTGTAGAGCTACCTCTCAGGTATTAGTAGATCCTTGTCTAAAGACCTGTATACCAGAAATATTAAGATTTGTATTAGTGGATTCCAGGACAGATGAAGACATCATGAGAATCAGGAATGGAGCTATAATAGACTTCCTGGAAGTAGGAAGAGACCTGAACGTCAGAGCAGACCTCCTTTGTGGTGATAATACAGAAAGTGTCATGCTTGAGCTGACTGGGACACAAACCAGAACGCGTACTGAAAATAAAGCTCCTTATGCATTGGCGGGAGACAGTAATGGGGACTATAGTGATCAGAACTTCATGCCCGGTACGTATAAACTGAAAGCTACAGGATACACGGGAAGAAATGCTACCGGAGTAGCCGGTGCCACCCGTACCATAAACTTCGAGTTTATGAATGGAACACCAGCTATGGCCTTCGAATTCGGAGATCCATCTGCTATCCCAGAGTATGAGATTAGTGCGTTCCCTAATCCTGCTACCGAGCAGTTCCAGTTAGAAATGAAGAATTTTGAAGAAGGAATCTATCAGGCAAGATTAGTAGATGTGACCGGCCGTATAGTTCTTTCTGAAGGACTGAATGTTGATAATGTGAATACCAAGACATTCACCATAGAAACCAGCAACATCAGCATAGGACTTTATATCCTGACTGTACAACGTGGCAGCTTCACATTCAGAGACAGAATTTTCATCGGAAAATAGTGATACCGCTTACCCTCTGAGGATAAGTAATACATGTAATGAACCAATAGCCGGGAATCTTCTCGGCTATTGCTGTTTATGGAGTATGCGTTTTGACCCATATGGCTTTCCAATAATAGGGTAACTGCTTGAAGGATCTCAGTTCCAGCCCTACCTGGGTTAGGTTAAGAAAGCTTTGGTCTGTGGGGAAATTCTTAAGAATCTCAAAGTGTTCGCCTGATTCCAGCTTTCTCTTCTGGTAGGTATTTCCTTTAGCATCAGTCCTGAAAATAGGGGTACTGCTTCCTTCCACGTATCTGTTGTCCAGAAGGATGAGTTGACCCCCAGGAGTAAGTCTCTCGAGTATAGAATGGAAGAAGGTTTCTTCTTTCTCTTTAGGTATGTGAGAATACACGAATCCTCCAAACACTACATCATAAGTGTCTGCCAAAGAAGAAAGCTCATAATAACTTCCTTCCTGAAAACTAACAGGACACCTGTATTCTCTTGTAGTGGCTTCATCCAACACAGCCTGATTCACATCAACACCTGTAATGTTACCAGCCTGCTGGGAAAGAAAGTAAGTCCAGTAGCCTGTTCCACATCCTACGTCAAGGACTTTTTTTCCAACTACCATCTTAGGGAGTTCTTTCTTCAGTAAGTATAAGTCCTCTTGACGCTCAGGTTTGAGATAGACTTTGTCATGTTCTTTGGCACGCTTAGCATAGTAGGTTTCCAGTTCTTGCATAAGGGGTAGGGGATTAGCCTTTTTTTTTCTTCAGTTTCAAAGACTCTATTTCCAAGAATTGGATGCTTTTCTGGATTTGTTTGTCTATATCTTTCAGTTTGTTGATGCTGTAAATCAGGCTTCTCTTTTTACCATCTGTGATTTTCTCAAAGATTTCTTTAGCATCTGTATCCTGCTCCAGTAAGGCTTGTAGTGCCTCTGGTATTTCTACTCCTAACGGGTTCGGGTCTTCCTTAATTTCAAAAGAAATAGGATCTCCTAATTCCTTCCCTAATTTATCCAGATATTTTTTGGCTATAATGAGAAAGAAGTTACCGTCCCCCAGGTGGTTGAGGCCACAAGAAAAAGAATAGGTCTGCTCAAGGATACATACCAGGCGGGTGGCCTTTTTTCTGGGTAATTGATCTACTGTAGCCGCCTCAACTACTAAGTAGAAATAGCCGCCTCTACGTTTTTCGAGCTGCCTGATGGGCTGGGTAAACTGGTGATTTGACATAGGTGTAGCCTAATAGATATGAGTTATTTGTGTCTAATGAGAGGTTCTTAGGTTTATCGGCGGCACATTACCTATCGAGATTTAAGTAGTACAGCTTGGCAGCTTCTTCCAGCTCATCATCAAAAGTATCATCATACTGAAAGGAATAGATAGTCCAACTTTCTTGCGGCTTATAGAACTGAAAAGTAAACCGTATGGGTTGTCTATCATATTTTCCTAGGCAGCTGATCAGGGTGTAGCAGTTAGCGAAATCCTTTCTGACAATGAATTCGTAGCCATAATACTTCCCTACAAAATCTTCATTTAAGCCTTCCAACTGCCTTTTTACTTTGGCTATGCCATCAGCACTTCTGGCAAACCACTTATTGGTTTTGTAGAGCTCATCAAGTGCATAGGAGGAGCCCTTCTTTTGGTATTCATCAAAGAATTTCTCCACCAGATCAGAGGGGGACTGGGCATGGAGATGAAGGCTGACCAACAAGCAAATAAAGGTTAGGAAGTAATGGTTAATTGGTAGAAAACGCATATAATGAGAATTTTGGATTTGACTATTGAGCGTGTAAGTACATAAATATGTTTGACTAACTTAATGACAGTTTTATATAAAAAGAATACCTATCCTAATTCTGATAAAGACTGAATACTTAGGGTAGGAGAATATCCCAAAGTATCCATGGTTTTTCCAAATCTGTTTAGCCAGACCGTACGAAATCCAAAAGCTGCGGCCCCCGTAATATCCCATGTGTTAGCTGACACAAAGGCTATCTCTTCTGCTGGTAGCTGAAATCTATCCACGGCTAATTGATAGACAGCCGGGGAAGGCTTGAACTGCCGAACTGTATCTACACTTAGCACAGCATCCAGGTAGGGAGAAAGCTGATTATGAGTCATGGCAGCAGTGAGCATGACAGGATCAGCATTAGATAGCACGGCTAAAGAATGGGTTTCCTGTAGCCTTTCCAGGGTGGGTTGTACATCTTCATAAGCCTGTAATTCAAAATATCCTCTGACTAAGTCTATGATTGTCTCCCGGCTTAGGGATACCTTCAAATGATTACCAGCAAACAGTAAGGCTTCTTCAGTGACTATGGAGAAAGCTTTATATTCCCGCATTAATCCTCTCAGCCAGGTGTACGCTAATTGCTTTTGCCTCCAAACTTGATTAATAGCCTTAGCCTGATCCCCAAAGTGTTTTTCCAAGCGGGTATCTAGGGCATCTATACTTAGTAGGGTGCCATATGCATCAAATACTATGGCTTTAATGTGGGCTGGAAGTGAGGCCATTACAGGTATTGGTTTTTGACAGAAATGACTTCTGCCATGATACTCATCGCTATTTCCTTCGGGGTTTTAGCGTGGATGCTTACCCCTACAGGTCCATAAATTCTACTAATAGTTTCTTCTGTAAAGCCTGCTTCAGTTAGTCTTTTTATACGCTTAGCATGGGTCTTTCTACTGCCGAGTGCCCCTATATAGGCTACCTCAGAGGAAAGGAGAATATGGAGCGCATTATCATCTATTTTGGGATCATGAGAAAGTACAACTGCATAGCTATAAGCATCTAAAGGTAATTTCTCCAGAACTTCCGAGGGATACAGGTCATGGATCTGATCCGGGGGCGTACTAAACTGCGTCTTCTGAGAGAAAATACTTCTTGGGTCTATGACTATGGTTTCAAACTCATACATATTTGCCAGATTCACCAAGTCAACCGTTATATGAGCAGCCCCTATGATGATCATTTGGCTCTTTCTGGGGAATACCTGAATAAAGTATTCTGTATCTGCAGCAGTGGTAACTATATGCTTACGTTCACTATAGGCTTGATGGGCTACGCTGAGAATCTCCTCAGGTAGGGAAGCGCCTAACTGGGCCTGATCAGGGAGGATTAGTGTGTGTGAACTAGGCCCATCCCGTAAGGGCGTAATCCAAACACATCCTTCATTATGGCTTAGGCAATGATGCAGTTTTTCCCATGCTTCTCTTTCAGTTGGGTCCTTTTTGTAAGCAGGGAACTGCTCCGCAAATACCCTGATTTTACCGCCGCAACTCAGGCCTACCTCCCAAGCCTCTTCATCTGCTACGCCATAGTAAAGCTGTAATCCGTATCCTGATTTCGTGAGCGGAAGAGCTGATTTTAGGACTGCTCCCTCCACACAGCCTCCACTCACAGAACCTGCCATTTCCATCTCTGAGGAAACTAACATGGCAGAACCTACTGGCCTGGGAGAGGATCCCCATGTTTGGATGACACGTGCCATGGCAAAAGGCTTTTCCTCCGCTATCCATTGTTCAATCTTGGGGAGTAGTTCTTTCATACAGTTGGAATGTCTATGAATATACGCCTTATGCTAACAAGTATACATCAAAGATGGTTCTCCAATGATTCTCATAAGCTTTGTATTATCGACGAACGAACAATTTGATAGATACGGTGATAGTAAACAATACCCCTGTGCTCAAAGGGTTCTTTCCAGATTTGAATAGAGAAGCTTTTTGGGGAGAGAGATGTGACGTATGTAGAAGAGAAATACCCTTAGCGTTCCAGATCTATTGTTGACAGAATCATATTACCTACTTAGGCTGAAAGAAAGTAATGTGTTTCTCATATTAACAGAGCAAATAACACCTGCACGATCACAATTTTCATGATAAGCGCTATGGGGAACATGACCGCATATCCGAAGGTAGGTAAGAGGTTCCCTGTCCGGTTTAGAGCAAAATCTAAAATAGCGGGTTGATTAGCTACCATACCCGTGAGGATACTGAAGGGAATCTTGAAGAGCTTGTATCCCAGGAATAAGGTCCCAAAGGCTGTAGCTAAGCTCACTACACAGCCTGCCAAGAAAATGGCACCCCCTCCACCCCCTTGTATAGTCTCTACAAAGGTATGTCCAGAACGGGTACCTACCGCCGCAAGTAGTAAAATCAACCCAAACTGCCTTAGGGTAAGATTGGCTCCATAAGGTAAGGTCCAGACGATAGAGCCCGTACGTCTGACTGCTCCCAAGACCAGTGCTACTAAGAGGGGCCCTCCTGCAAAGCCTAACTGAAAGGAAATACCCCCTGGAATGGTGAAGGTAACCATCCCCAGCAGAAGTCCCATAGCCATGCCTAACCCAAAAGAAACCAGGTCTATTTGGCTGAGGGACTGGTAAGAATCCCCAAATACCTTAATTAAGGGACTTACATCCTTTCTCCTGGAGACAAATCGTATCCTATCCCCCAGTTCAATTACCGTATCCCCTCTTGCAAGCAAGTCTACATCTCCTCTCCTGACGCGCGTAATGATAGTAGCATATTTTTCATTTAGGTTAAGCGCGGCAATCTTCTGGCCAGCAACTTCTGGATTAGAGACAAAGACACGGTGTATCTCTATATCTGAGGGTTCTCTGGTGAGTTCTCTTTTGGAAAATCTACCAAGGGTCTCTGCTATTTCCTCTATATCGTTTGCCCTTCCTGCTACGGCTACTAAATCGCCCACCTTAAAGGAAAGATCCATATTAGAGAGGAATGTCTCTCCATCTCTGAAAACACGCCCAAAAGTAGCTGTCCATCTGTAGGTCGCTAGGAGATCCCGAATGCTGGTATGCTCAAAATCGGCTGACTGAACTTCAATGGTGGCATTAGCTATACTGGAATCTATGGGATATTCATGCTTTAGTGCCTGCGCTTCTTCAGCATAATTTATCTTAAGCATCTTCTGCATGAAAATGATCGCTATCATTCCTCCAAGTACGCCCATAGGGTAGGTGATAGAGTAGCCTACCACAGCGCTTTCTGTCAGGGAGGTAGGGTCTATAAGTGAGTCATTCTTTTGGATAGCATCAAGTAAGCCAGCCAAGGCAGCTGTATTGGTAGAAGAGCCTGCAAACATACCCCCAGTAGTACCAGGTGTCAGCTCAAATAAGTAGAACATACCCAAGGCAACCACCCCAGATAAAATGGTCATGAGAAAGGTGAACCCTAATTCCTTTTGGCGCTTTCCCTGGAAGGCAGCCATAAAACCTGGACCGCTGCTTAGCCCGATAGAGTACACAAAAATGGCTAGCCCAAGAAGAAAGATGATATTGGGGATTTGGAGTTTGTCATCCAGGGCGCCGAAGAATAGTCCTACGAATAGTACAGCAGCTACCCCTAACTTATTTCCCCGAATGGTGATGCTCCCCAGCCCATATCCAATGGCGGCTACAACAAACAATAATAGAAGTGGATTCTCCGCTAAAATGCCAATCATAGCGCGAAGGTAATGACATTCCTGGAATTGCCATCATCCATTGATGCTAACAGGTATTTAGGTCTAATCCTTCTGTATCTTCTTCTAACAGCCTCAGATTTTCCTTGAGGACGTTAAGATGTTTTCCTACCCTTTTTGAGGTGAGTTTTTTTGCCCATGTGTACCCATACTTCCACCCTAAGAAGATGAGTCCGGCCATAATTAGGAGCACGTACCATTTTCCCAGTAAGGCATCAGGGGACTTTCCTGATCGTAAAAAGCCTATTAGGAAGCCTCCTACAGCGGAGACCCCTACTAATAGCGGAATGCTCTTCTTTTGAATACGCCCAAATTCTTTAAAAAGAGCTAGGACATTTTTAATGGCAGAAACGGTTTCAGTGCTGATATCAAATCTATTATACCTGACTAACAGTTTTGTTAGCAGGATACCATTGAATAAAAAGCTTCCTCCTATGAAAAAGGCAGCTATGAAATAAGATAATTCGGGATTGAATATGATGAGTAGAATAGCTACTAATTCTCCTGTTAAACACAAAATCCATTCTCTCATTACCCATCTCTTCAACTGAGACATGGCAGAGGAAGAGGAGCTTTGAATCTGCTCCATAATACTATCTTCCTCATAGGAGAAGGTAGATACATCCCAGTCCTGTTTATCCCAGTATTCTTTTAACTCCATACTCTTCCAGCTTTTTGCGAATTCTAAATAATTTAACCCTAACATTACCCGGACTGATACCCATCATAGTGGCTATTTCCTGCTGATCATACCCTTCTATGGTAGCAATGATGAGGGTTTTTTCTACAGGATTAAGGGAGGAGAGAATAGCCTTTAGTAAGTCAGCATTAGAGATATCTTCACTTGAGAGACCAGGAAAGCGTTCCTCTGATGCTACCACTAATTCTTTCTTCTTTTTCCGCTGATACGTTAATCCAGTATTTATCCCTACCCTGAATAACCAGGTAGAGAATTTACTCTTAGCCTGAAAGTGAGGGAAGGACTTCCAGGCTTGTAGCAGAATCTCCTGCCGGAGGTCATCCTGATCTTCAGGGGTACGGGCATAGGTGAATACCAGCTTATTAATCAGGCGCTTATGCTCTTGAATCAGTGATATGAACGTTTTCTTGTTCAATCCTCGTAGCCTCTTTGTCTCAACACCCCATTGATTTTGTTAATCCTGATTTGATTATCCATGGGAACACATAAGATAGCCACAAATCCTCCCCAGAGTGTGAATCCTACTGCAAAGTTGGCTTGGTCCAGGTAAGAAAGAACGCCATACAGGAGGATATAGCCTATCCCAATTCCTATTAGCATTTCATTGGCAATACTTTTCCTAAACTTTTTCCTTATTCTCAAAAGTTCCTCTGTGGACTTAGCTTGATAATGTGCTGTCAAGTTCCACAAGAACATACACTCAAGTTTTCGCTTCATAGATTTTATTATGGTCTTTTCCCATTAGTGTGAAAAAGACCCCTGGCGTTACACCTCTCTATGGGAAAATATACGTGCATCCAATTCCTATCTGATAGGGACTCACTGAAAAAGGGTTTTGTTGGAAATCCCAATCAGTAAGTCCGTAGGTGATGGATGGACCTATCAATAGATGAGAAGAAGGTGATAGGAGAATGGGAAGTTTACCGCTGGCAGAAAGCGCCCAGGAAAGCCGATTTTCCGAGAATTGGCCCGGATCACCCACTGAAAGCCGCCTGGCAGCCAAGGGTAAATAGGCTGTCAGGCCTGATTCTATCACAGCGGAAGTAGGGTTGCTACCAAGCCTAATCCCCAAACCAGTGTGTAACCCAAGGTCTAACACTTCCAGTTGGGCAGATACTACCTCAGGCTGATTAAAGGTAGGTTGTAGTTGTATTCCTGACTTTAAATCACTTCCTGATACTACCTCATAGCCTGAAAAAGTAGTTTGTTCGAGGATAAATGATTGACGATAGTACATGCCCGTCATACCCGCTTTCCAATAGATATGAGGAGATAGGGCTTTCATAACCCCAAATTCAACAGAAATACCTAAGCGCTCAGAACTTAGTTCAGGGGTGAGTTCTGGAAAAGCGATGAATACCTCATCATTCAACTTGGGGTGTATGTGATGGTAGGCAAGGAAGGGCGATAGACCAGTATAAAATTTCCAATCAGACTGAGGGGATAGAGGGCTAGGAGAATAGCTCCAGCCTGGTAAAGTAGGCACCGGGACGTGGGAAATGACTGGCTGAAGGGAAAGTGCTTCAGGAAAAATAGCTGTTAGGGATACATCAGGAATTAGATTTTCCGCAGCAGAGACAGGTGGAGCTATAGATTTCAGGTTAGTGTTAGTAGTGCTGTAGGAATACTTAATAGGTGCCTGTAGGTAGTCCGAGCTGGAAGATGCGGTATAGGGAGCTGGGGTACTGGAGAGAGCAGGAGGGAAGAATGGCAGAGTATCTAGTTGGGAATACACTGTAGATGTCTTTCCTGCTGAAGGGATAGGTACCTTCTCCTGATAAAATGAAAACAGAATCTGAGCAGCTGTGAGGGTAATGCCTAATCCTATGCAGCCTGCTAGGAACCAAATGAATCCTCTTCGGTCTCTTTTAGGTCCGATTTCTTCAGCTATATTCTCCCATAATTCATCAGGAACTTCTCCCTGATACTGGTCGAACTTATGTTTGTATAACCGATCTAATTCTTCAGGTTTCATGTGTCTTCTTGATCGATTGGTGGAAAGAAATGATTTTTTTCTGTAGGCTTTTTCTTGCTTTGGCTAGATACACCCTGGAAGAGGAAGCCTCTATCCCTAATAATTGGGCGATTTCTTTATGTGAGTAACCTTCTATCGCAAAGAGGTTAAATACCATTCGCTGATTATCGGGGAGCTGCTGAAGGTATCCTAAGAGGATTTCCGTATCCAGGTAAGCCTCTATATGGTTATCACTGATGAAGCCTTCATGCTCAGTCAATGAAATGTCATCCAGCGGCTGATGGACCCGCTGGCTTTTTTTCTGGTAAAAATTGAGGGCTACCCTGACAGTGATGGATTGTGCCCATGAGATAAAGGCTTTGGGGCTTTTCAATTTATGGAGTTCCAGAAAGATCTTAATAAACGCTTCCTGAAAAATATCCTTAGCATCTTCCTCTCTTCTACTATACCTAAGACAGATGCCCATGATCATCTCTTTAGTCCCTTCAAAAAGCGCTTTTTGGGCCTTTTGATCTTTTTTCAAACTTCGTTTTATGAGATGAGGAAAATCCATCCTATGGGTTACATACAAATGCCGGGAATACACCTATCATGTATTTCCCGGGCTTGGGGTTGCACTAAAGATTGGGTACCTGGATAAAATCAGAGAGCAGTTTATTCATCACTAATGGCAAACCTCACAATAGCTCTTCCTTGCTTACCATCTGGAAAAGTAACTTTATAAGTCACATCCACTAAGCCTAGGAAACGACCATCAGCTTGATAGGTGATTTGTTGGTCATCAGTTACACTGGCAGACCCAAATTTTGGTGGAATCTCTATTTCCAGTGCTGAGGCTCCTTCTGCATCATTAGCTAATACATCTACTGTAAGTCTTTCTCCAGGCTTAAGGATTCCTCCTCTGTCATATACAGCCCCCTGTTCTGAAAGGGGATATCCTACTCTGTTAGTAACTTCCACAGAGAATTGACGTTCGTAGGTTTCACTCCCACTTTGGATACTCATAACAAAACTGTCTGAGCCTGTTGCAGTTCTGGTAGGGAGCTCATAGCTAGCCAAACTCTTGGCTAAAATAGCTACCTCACCTAGTTCAGGGGCCTCATTTAACTGGATGGTAGCTTCTCCTGAAAGATTCACACCTTCCAATAGGTCAATGACAGTGGGCTCTCCCGGTACGGCAAAGAAAGTAACATCTTCCAGTTGTGCCAGGGAACCTTCAGGTAAGACATCCTCTTTCACCTCTTCACATGCTGTGAGGGAGATTCCTAGAACAAGAAGCAAGGAAAGAAAAGGATGCGAGAAAAATGAACACACACGTTTACACATAATGTTGAAATTAATGAGTTGTCTATCTGGTATAAAGACAGCATGAATCAATGATATGTTAATTGGGATTAGAAAGAAAAGTGGATAAATTTTTTGAGAGGCCACTTCCCTTACCTCCTTTTTATCAATGGAAGCCTATCCATTTATGTAGAGAATTATACTAGGTAATGGATTGTTAGACAGCATATTATAGCTATTTAACTCATGTATTTTTTTCATCCTGAATCTACTGATTCTGGCTATGTTAATCAGGAATTCTAATCTAATGAAAAGAAGGATACCCCCCCTCATCCCCCTCCACACAGGCTACTATATGGACAGTATTTACAGCCGTCCCGGTCCTGAGATTGGGTGAAGTCAGTAGAGAATATTTCTTCAGTGAGGGAGATGAGATGGTTTTCAAAAACCTGTAGGGTTTCTGTAGGGATAGGTTGGCTATCATGTAGGTAGCTAATACCTCCTGATAGGTCTCTCAGTAAATAGAAGCCTACTTTTACGTCATGTGTAGGGTGTAATTTTTTATACAGTAAGGCATATAAGTATCCCTGGAATACTTCTTTATACCTAGTATCTCTAAATTCAGCTTCGAACGCTTTCTTCTCATTGAGGGTAGCCCTGCCAGTTTTATAATCTAAAATTCTATAAGTATCCTCATGAAGGAGCATATCCACTCTGTCATACGTACCATTAACCTTAATATCTCCCATGGAAGTGGAAAGGACTACTGCCTGGTTATGTTCCTGTTCTAAAGCATGGATCTGAAAAGCAGCTTTTTCAGGTGAGTTTTCCAGCCCATCTATATCAGTTTGAAGTATTTTTTCACACAACTGCTGAATGGTTCTATGAAAAAGGAAATTATTGCCATGTTGAAGATCTCGGGCTGTAATTCCCAGTTTATGTAGGGCCTGATTAACTGCGTGGGGGATCTGCTTTTTCGTAGCTTGTAGATGTTCCGGCTTAACTTCTATTCCTTTAACGCAGATAGGTTTCAGGAGAATATCCATAGCGTCATGGAGAGCCGACCCAAAGGTATTGGCCTCCATACTTTCTTCCAGTACCTCTGGCTCTCGTATTTCTGCTATGTACTTAAAGTAAAATTGTAAGGGGCACTGTAGGTAGGTAGTAAAGGCCGTTGCAGATAGGGACTTAGTCCCATTAGGCCCATACTTAGCCAGAAGTATTTCCTTGATAGCCTCAGAGTGGGGGATATGGATAGGGGGAATTAACTGGAAGGTGGGAGGAAAAGATACTTCTTCTTCAGAAATATGGATATGGTCATTCTCCCGGAAATAATGAAGGATTTGCCTGATAAATCTACTCTTCTCACCTGAATTACCACTTTCTTGTACGCTGGTATTATAGAGGATATAAACTGTTTCTGCTCTGCTTAGCAGCCGGAAGAAGTGATAGGCAAAAATAGCATCTCTCTCCTCATAGGTAGGTAGATGAAATCCTTTCTTGAGGTTGTAAGGGATGAAACTATAGGTAGAGCTATTATTGGGGAGCTTTCCTTCATTAACCCCCAATACATACAGGGTTTCAAAGTCCAGGGTTCTTGTTTCCAGGAACCCCATAAGCTGCATGCCTGTCAGGGGTTCTCCCTCAAAGGGTATTCTGCTTTGGTGAAAGCTCTCTCTTAACATCCTGCAAAAGGCTACCAAAGAAAGGTCAGGTTGATACTCCTGCAGCAGGTCTGCCAACTCTCTCCATACCAGCAAGAGTTTATAGCAATATTCCGCTTCCAGGCTGAGGTTTCTGGCTTGCATATCATCCAGCAACACAGAAAATACCTCCTCTACATAGGTGGTAGCCTCTGAAAAGGTGATAGGTAGCTTGCAAATGGTTTGAAGGATAGCAGGGGTAGCCTGATCTGAGAATTCATCCGCTGATAAAAGGAGTTTATTCTGTTTATGGATGGCCCTAATGAATGCCTGATGCCACTGTTTGTAAGCAGTAGAGGTGTTGAAGTATCCTACAAGGTAGGGATTCTGAAGCAGGGCCAGCACCTCTGTATATCCCATGAAACACTTTCCCCCTTCTTGCTGGCTATTTCTCAGGAGTTGGAGGATGGCTAACCACAACTGACCCGTGAGTGAAAATTTAATGGGGAAGCCCATGGTGATATTTAGGCTCTTTACGCCTTCAGGTAGGGCGTGTAAGACAGGGAAGAGTAACTGCTCATCTCCCAGGACCACGGCATGTTTCTGGAACTCCTTTTCCTCAAAGGTTTCCGCTGATAGAATGCTCCCTAAGTAAGTGGCCTGGCTTACTTGTAGAGGGATTCCCTTGATATGGATACGCTTACTCCCCTCATGCAGTATGTCAGTCAGTATGGGATAACTAGCCAGGTCTTTCCACCGCTGATGATAAGCCTGGATAAATTTACCCGGGATGCTCATGGGCGCTTTCTCCCCAGGAGAATGACTAAAAAAGGATCTATCTACATCCCAATAAATGCTGGCCCTTTTCTCCCTGAGGAGGGTATCTATCATCTGAAACTCAGACATACTGAGGGCATTAAATCCCACAAAAAGGATAGAAGAATAGGGAAGTACATGCTGAGGGTCTGCAGTAAGTTTCTCAGCTAGTGCCCTGTAGGCCTTCCCATCATATGAGTAGGCCCTAGCCTCCAGCCTGGCGCTATATCTCTGATATAATTCCTTAAGAATATCCCAAATCTTAAGAAAAGTATCCTGAATGCCAGTACCCTCAGCCTGTTCCTGGTGGATGGATGACCAGAATAAGTTGACGTATCTTTTGATCACTTCTGGCTC
>JBCCLI010000080.1:0-19660 GCA_039026975.1 Bacteroidota bacterium
GATTAATCTGCTCATATTCGCAGCTTTATCCTATGTATCATTTTGGATCTACCAAAAACTAGGTACTAATGATAACAAGCTTAGTAAGTTTTTTCTCTCAGGTGAAGAGTGGGAAATCATAAATAAGTCAACAGATATGCTAGCTCAATTAAAGGCTTTTAAGAGCTAGCTACCGTAGGGAAGTAAAGGCCACTCACAAAAAATCCTTACACTTCCTGCATGATAGCCAGGGAATGTAAGGATGTCTCTATGTCTTTTGGATGGGTTATCCTACAAACTCTAGAATTTGCTTGTGTAATTCTGGATTTGACTGTCTGAGGGTACCTCCTAATACGTCCAGGTTACGTTTGAAACTATTCTTAAGGTTTTGGACATCTTGGGTATAGGAGAGGTCGTCTTTCTCTATTTCATCAATTTCTTCTACGGAGAAATACTTGCGGAGTATCCAAAAGGATCTGTCGAATGGGTATAGCATAATGAACAAGGTTAAAAGGTTTGAAACTTAGATATTCTTAATTTAATTACTTAGACGGATATTTCTGTATAAAAGTTATCGTATAACTAAATATTAAAATAAAAATAATATTTTTAACGCCCTAAAAAACTTCAAAGTAATTCCTTTTCTTATCCACCATCTTTTCTGGATTTACTAATATTCTCATCCATTTATATATCCTTTCTCAACTAGATCTTTTCCATCCCCCCACCGTCGTATCATAAATCGCATCTCTCTCTTTCTCACAGAACAAGATGAAAACTAAGTATGCCTCCTAGGTGGATAAAAATACCTGTTTATCTGAAAGCGAAAAGCATTACTGAACAGCTATACATGACACATAAAGATCAGCTACTGATCATTTTAACCACAAAATAGGGGATCCCGCAGCAGAGCTGCTACATGATGTTTTAGAAAGGTTTGAAAAGTATAGATAGGCAGGAAAACGCTATAAATACCTAAAAGCTTACTTGTATAAGATAGCCTCACATACTGTTTATGACTACCATCAGAAAAAAGAGCCTACACATATGTAATGGGATTTTATCTCTGGTGAACTTCAAGTATACACCCTATGACCTACCTGAGTGTCTCCATCTTCTTTTGGATAGGCTTTCTCCCACGTATAGGAAGATGTTCTCTATGCGGACTTCTATCAGTTATCCTAGCATAATTTAGCTAACAAATGAAATCTGCCCTTATCTATCTACAGAAGACCTTAAAGACTAAGGATCATTACGTATATTACTTTTTATATGAATAATGATCTTCTGTTTAACACACTCAGCCAGGAATTAACTATTGACGTAGAAGAGTACAAATCAGTTATCCAGCTATTCTCCTGTAAATCACTTTCGAAAGGAGAAGTGTGGGAACCTGTTGGGCGTATAGGGAAGTATTTGGGTTTTGTTCTTTCAGGCGTTTTACGAGCTGTCTCTACTAATGGTGAAACAGAGTACACGACAGAATTCTTTAAAGAACGGGACTTCATTGGAAATTATATCAGCTACCAACTACAGACTCCATCTCTTACCCATATTCAAGCTATCACTTCTTCTGAGCTTCTGATCATTCCATTTTCCACATTTGAGCAACTCTATGAACAATTCCCTTCTACCCGGGAAGCCGCAGACTGGGTGGGAAATAAAAAAAGTCAGAGCATGGCTGACCGGCATCTCTCACTGTTAAGTAAAACACCTGAAGAGCGGTATGATGAATTCATAGCCAAACATCCAGGCCTATTTAATCGCATTCCTCAGTATTTGATTGCCCAGTATCTAGGAATACGGCCTGAAAGTCTCAGTAGAATTAGAAAAAGGAAAATTTCTTAACCTACGTCAAGGAATCTTACTGTGAGAATTCAGATGTTAGTAGAAACTAACAAGTATGAAAAAAGCTGCTAACATTCTGTTCCTGATTGTGGGAGTAATCCTCCCAATCCTAATCGGGGCGTTACATACTGAAGCCCACTTCCAGACGCTGACCTCACCCCTTCTAAAGGAAATGCTACAGGGTACTTTCATCTTATTTGACCAGGAAGAAATCCTTTACCAAACCTGGGGAATTATGAGTTTCATGATGGGAATAGCCTTTATGATTATAGGAATGTTAAATGCCCATACCTACCATCAGGTGCGTACAGGAAAGGCTAAGCTGACTATCCCCCTCCTCATTATGATCACGTATCTAGGATGTGTCATCTATGCAGGACATGAGTTTCAACAGTTCCCTCAGTTTTACGGTGGGATAATAGGTCTTATCCTGGCTCTTATAAGTGTAGGATTATATAGCTTCTCAATGTCTAACTCACAAGCGTCATGATCACTTCTTACCTTATTTACCTCGTAAGTACTCTCCTACTGGCTATATCTGCGCTCCATTTTTATTGGGCTTTCGGAGGGCAATGGGCTGTGAAGGCTGTTATCCCTGAGGCTATGGAAGGCATGTTCTTCAATGAGGCCCATAAATCCAGAGCAGTCTTTTACACCCTCATCGTAGCTGTAGGGTTGATCATTCTGGCTTTGATCATTATCAGTAATCTTCCTACCCTCTCATGGCTCAGTAATAGTTGGTCCTCTACAGGGGCCAAAATCATAGGGAGTGTATTCCTTATCAGGGCAATAGGGGATTTCAAATGGGTAGGCTTCTTTAAAAAACCTTCTGAAAGCGTGTTTGCGAAAAACGATACGATAATCTATAGCCCACTATGCCTATTCCTGGGGATCAGCTGCTGGGTAATAGGACTTCTTTAGAAGGGGAGATAAATGATTCTCCAGAAAAAAGGGGCATACATTCTGCTGATTAATTCTCCCTTAGGATCAAATCTCTTGACCATCCACCTATCTATTAGCCTCTGGCCTTTATCTCCATTGGTAAACATGATGAAGGCTCTTTTACTTTTCGGGAGAATAGCCACCCTGGACTTTACCCCCATATCTGAGCCTCCATGTACGAGCCCGTACTCATCTTGTGGGAGTCCTAGTATTAATTCCCATCCTAAGCCACTTACTCTGTCTCCATCAGTAGCGAGTTGATTAGTTCCCATTTCCTTCCACAGCTCCTCAGATAAGCCTACCCCATTCATTACATATATGGCAAACTTAGCGTAGTCCTCCACAGTTGTCAGTAAATCATCTGAGGCCACAGCATGTGTTCGTTTGAAAGTATCATACAATTCTCCCTCCCCATTATGCCATTTAGCAAAGGGAGCTTCTTCCATTTCCTCATCCCAGACCAGTCTACTATCCTTCATCCCTAAGGGTGAAAAAATGAGAGAATCTGCCAATGCAGGCCAGGAAGCATTCAATTTCTTCTCTATGGCCTTCCTCAAATATTCCATCCCTTCTCCAGAATACCCATACTCAGCACCTGGATCAAAAGCAAAAGCCAGTTTTCCATCAGGGGTATTCCACCGCCAATTAGGAAAACCCGTTTGATGGCTCAGAATGATTCTAGCAGTTAGCAGCTTGTGTCTGGGATCACCAGCCACTTCCGGGTCTACCCAGTAAGGGTATAAGGGCTCATCCAGTCCTAGGGCTCCCTTGTCTATCAGGCTCAGCACTGTTACGGCAAAGACGGGCTTAGTTACGGAAGCTACATTGAAGATGGTGTGCTGAGGGGCTGGCACCCCAGATTCAAGCTCACCTAACACCTGCCATTCTACTACCTCTCCCTCTTCAATCAAAGCATAGCCCACGGCTGGCACATGACTATCTGCCATTTGGGTTTTCAAATCCCCTTTGGGCCAAAGCAACACAAAGGTAATTACCAGCACTAAGATGAGAAGTAGGTAGAAAGTGTAGCGGAGAAATTTCATAAGGCTGATGATCCTAGTGGATGTATTCTAATAACAGCTCATTGTGAGCATTGATGCATATCAGAGGTAAAAGCCTGTTACCAACTGTAAAAAACCATACCTACTCTCAGATTACACCTTCAATGTGAGACATACTGCCCCCTTCTTAACTCCTTTCCTAATACCCCATTCTCAAATTCAGCCGGGATAGAACGGGCCCCTGCTTCTCCAATGTATATCACATTGAAATGAAGATGAGGAATAGTAGTAAAACCAGTCTCTCCTGAAATAGCGATCTTTTGGCCTGATAAGACCGTATCTCCTACCTCCACTAAGCTCCCATTTTTAACCAGATGAACATACTGAGTAAGTATGTTCATATCTGGATGATAGAGCGTAATAAAATTGGCATAATCACGCCATTTCCTGTCTTTCCCTCCGTAGGTGTAGCCGTCAATGACCCCAACCACAAATCCGCCAGCAGCAGCACATATGGTATCTCCTACCCCTAGACTAAAGTCTAAGGCATAACGGGAGTACGTAGCGTTATGAGAGAACTTCCCATTATACCCCTGGATGATTTTATACTTTCTCCCATGTGGGAAAGGATATTCAAGCGACTTAAGCCTAAAAGTATCTAAAGGATTTCCGAAGACAGAAGAAAAGGTAATAATAGGCTCTTCCTGAGTAGCTGAAATATTAATTGAGAATACAGAATCTTGAAAGGGGGCTAGTAATACAGGAAAGGCAGTGTCCAAATAAGTAGTAAGTTGATTCTGTTTATCTTTAGCTGTAACCTGTAAAATACTTGGGAGTGGATTAGTAATGAAGATACTCAGCGAGTCATTTATGATTTCAGTCTTATGGGTTAGCCGGAGCTGCTTTAGTTTCTCCTTGGGAAGGTGCTTACAGCTACCCATACACACCATAAGGAGGAGAGCAAAAATGGATTTCATAAGACCTGAGGCTGATGTTATTTCTTTCCTTTAACTTACAGAAAGTTACTTTTTACTCCTATTCTCCTCTTAGATTTTACGCGCCTACATCCCAGCCCCCATGAGGAGACCAGGATGTAAAGGTCTGATAGGTATAGCCTACTTAGCTTCTACCACTTTTTTTAGCAGGCTCATTCCCAACTGATTCGTGCTCTCCATTTCTTTTTTAGCCCCGAAAACTCCCATGAAAATAGCATCAACCATACCTGACTCTAAGTGGAAGTCCTGAGTTACCGTAATTCCATTAGCTGATTCTGTAAAGGAATACTCAAAGGTAGGATTAGCTTTGAATGGCTTTTCTATCACGCACCCAAACTTCAGGTAATCTAGCTCTTTCACCTCTTTTAGCTCTTGATAGCCTACATCTTTTCCTTCTCTTCCTACCCAGTGAAACTGAGCGCCCGGCTGTCCATCATTTCCTTTTACGCTTGTCTTTTGGGCAGGGTCCTGCGCATAGAAGGGAGACCATTTAGTGAAATTTTCCTGGTAACGTACCATATCAAACACTTCCTGCTTATTTCCGTCAATGGTTACAGACTGGGTAATATGGATAGTTTTCAGTTTAGTGGCACGATAAAGACCTACGCCTATGAGGGCAACTACCAGGATGGTGATGATGATAATAATCATGTTAGTATTCATTTTATGTGGTGGTTATGAGTTTGAAAAAAGGATTAAGACATAGGGATGACATCACGTACCTCCACTGTTCCTCCTACCTGTAGGATGGGGCAGCCTTTAGCTAGCTCTGTAGCTTCCTCTAGGCTGTTAGCTTTCACAACCATATTCCCACCTATGGTACAGCCATCTGCTACAAGGACGCCTTCCGCCACTGACATATCTGCAGTTATCTTGTTGCCAGAAAACCCCAGCTGATGCGTGCTGACCAGCTTCTCTGAGAGGGCTATGTTCCCTATGAAAGTACCCCATGCCTGACGCTGAGAGGCCAGCTCTTCTTCTGTTGGTTGATAGTCAAACTGTGGCTCAAATCTGAAAATCAACATGAATTTTTTTTGTTTCTCCATTTGTAAAAGAATTAATTATTATAGCTTCTGATACAAAGATGGACGAAGGCCCTTTCAGAAATCTTGGCATATGGCAAGAAAACTGAAAAGCACAAAAAATTTCTCTAATTACCTGACTATGTAGCCCTAAGCAGTTTCCTGTAGATAGAAATATGCAGAAAGATAATGGTGGCTGGTGCAAAAGCAGGAATGAAGCAGAAAGGAAAAGCCCCTAAAATTTCTACTGTCTCTAGCCCTGTTTCTATGGAAAGCTTAGTGAAATAAAAAGCCATAGCTGAAGTAAGTAGTATATCCAGCAGGCCGAATGTATTCCAACCATAGGCTATGGCTTTCCAATTGGAACTTTTCCTTTTCACCATTCTGGCTACCCATATACTACTTATGGCCGTAATCATATCTCCTAATCCAGCTACTAAGCCCATAGTTAAGGGAAGGGCTTCATAAACCATGAGAATGAGGAAGAAAGAGCCTATCAATCTGAAAATATGAATGCTGATTAAGTCGGACGTGCTAATGGATGCCAGCAGCTGTGATACGGGCTTTAGGGAGCCTAGTAATAGGTAAAAGGCTAGTAAGGGTAAGGCCGCTAACACCAATATTCTTGGAGGAAGGCTCAGCACTACAAACCAGCCCTTCATAGCTGCCCATACCACATATGAGAAGTATAGCCCATAAAATCCCAGCACAATTCCATATACCTTAGCTCCGGAATAGGTAGCGGATACTTGTGCACCTTTTCGGGCCAGACCAGCCAGCATAAAAAGTGGCGTTGGGATTACTACTAAAAACAGCAGCGAAATATATAGGGGGACAGCTTGTGGGAAAATGGACATATTTATTCTGTCTTGGCTTCTACTATTTCTTTCCTAATTCTGCTTAGAGAGGTATCTGTAATACCCAGAAAAGTAGCTATATGCTTGAGTGGCACATTTTGAATGATGGCAGGCTTCTCTCTTAGTAGCTGCAAGTACCTCTCCTTCGCGTCATCTGCAATCATAGAAACCGTGTGATTTTTAAGTTGGAAGTAGCTACTTACAAGCCGGGTTCTTCCCACTTCTCTGAAAGCCTCTATCCCAAACAGGGTCATAAATCCTTCAAAGGTAATCTTCCAGCACCTGCAAGGACTAAGCGCCTGGATAGACTCTCTACAAGTTGTTTTTAAAAAGAAAGAGTGCCAGTCAATCACAATGTCTTTCTCGCTGTAAAAATTAGTGGTTACGTCTTTCCCCTCCACATCAATGGCATAAGACCGAGCAAAGCCGGATTCCAGAAAGTAATAAAAGTGTGTCACTTGGCCTTCTTCAACCAGGTACTCATTTTTCTGAAATATAGAGGGTGAGAATTGCCCAAGGACAGTATCCAGTTCTGAGGGGGTGAATTTCTCAGGCTTGAAAATCTCCAATAAAAATGGTTTTCCTTCCTTTATGGCCTTACCCATTTGATTAGCTTATAGATCTCGTCATTATATAGAGCTTTCAGAATATAAGACATGCTTATCTGAGAGTCAATTTCCATTCTCGTAGGGTCAGTTTTCTATGGAACCATTTTTTACACCTCCATTTCTTCCCACTACCCTACAGAACTACCCACTTACCCCGAGCTGATTCCCATTTGCCGTTCAGATGCCATCATTAGGTAAATCTAACACCTTAAACTTATGGCAACTCATACTGCAAGAGACTTAGACCTCAATATAGACAAGGCAAGGTTAAAAGAACTTTATGCCACTACCCCCTACAGGCATGCCATGGCTATGGCTGCGAACTGGTTTATCATATTGGGAACAGCTTATCTAACAGCTACCTACTTTCACCCTCTGCTGTATATTCTCGCTATTCTCATCATAGGAGCCAGAATGCATGCATTAGCTATTCTCATGCATGATGCTACCCACTTCAGATTCTTAAAAAACAGGAAGCTTAGTGATCTACTCACCAATATTTTCTGTATGTACCCCTTATTCTCCTCCTTGGATAAGTACAGACCTAACCACTTAAAACATCATCAGCACCTCAATACTGATGATGATCCTGACTGGTTTGTAAAAATTGGAAGGAAAGACTTCGAGTTCCCTAAAAGTAAGCAAGAATTTCTCTTAACCGTCTTCTCCTACTTCACCCTAGTAAAAGGATTTCAAGATGCCATATGGTTTCTCAAGCGATTCAATATAGTCTCTTCCAAGAAACCACAGTCCTTTAACCAAAAGCTTCCTAAGATGATCTTTTATATAATAGCCATAGTCTTGATTAGTGTGCTGGGAATCTGGAAAGAGTTTGCGCTCTATTGGGTAATACCTTACTTCTCTACCTTCTTCATGTTCCAGTATATAAGATCCGTAGCTGAGCATTTTGGAGAATTAGAATATGACCACCTACTCACAAATACTCGGACTATCAAGATGAGTTGGATAGAGAGATTTTTTCTGGCTCCTCATAACGTAGGCTATCACCTGGAGCACCACCTTTATCCGGGTGTACCTTACTATCATTTGCCTGCCTTACATAATCTGTTGATGAGCCTACCGGAGTATAAACATAAGGCACATGTTACCCACGGTTTCTGGCAAGGACTGATGAATGAGCTAGGCCGTTAACATATCTTTCACACACCTAACCCAACCCACTAATGACAGCTTGTCGTTAGTGGGGTAGCTATTTCTAATGCTACCGTTATGTTCCAAACCTTACTGCTCACCCTTTTCACGGCTTTCTGTTTTATAAATACATCCATAGCCTGCTCCATACTATATTTTGTGGATGAGGAAAGTGGGAAGATTTACATAGTAAATAATGAAGACTACTGGTATGATGAAGATGCCTACCTTCAGCTTATGCCCGCCTCAAAGGGTACCTACGCCAGGCTTTGGTATGGCTGGGATAAATTTGCGCAGGGAGGGGTAAATGAGCATGGTTTAGCCTTTGATGGAGCCGTAACGCCTGAACAGGAAATCCCGGAAGGTTATGATGGCCCTAATGGTCGCAATATAGGAGATGAACTACTGGCAACATGCAAAACGGTAGAAGAAGCCATAGCATTTTTAGAAGAGAATAAAATTGCCTTAACTAATGCGCACTTTTTTCTGGGGGACGGAGAAGGGAATGCAGTCATTCTGGAATGGATAGAAGGAGAAAAACAGATCATCCAGAAAGAAGGTAATACCCTCATAGTTACTAACTACCTTCTCGCTAAACCTGAGGCAGGTAATTACCCCTGTTACAGATATGACTCCATTCAGGAAAGAGTGAATAAGCTTGAACAGCAAACAGAACCCATCACCTTACAGCAAGTAGGCATGGCGGCTGCGGCTGCTGTACAAACGCCCAGAGAAATAGAAAACGGAAAAGTCGGAGGCACCCTCTACACTTCCTTCATTAATGTAACTGATGGAGAATTTGTGATAGTCCCTAAGCTGAATAATGAAAAGGCAATTAAGCTGGATTTATATTCTCTCTTCTCGGAAAAGAAGAAACGGAGGATCAAGCTTGATTGAAGCTGACTCTACAGGTTGTGTGGTTCCATTTCCTGAAAGAATATTCCTATCTTTCTTTCATAACTCAACCCTATGAATACCAGACTTACCTTTTTATTCCTACTCATCAGTTTCTCTCTTCAAGCCCAAATGCCTACCATACTTCCGCTCAAGCAGCAGGGAGAAGTAAGAGACCAATGGCTGGTGGAGCGTATGGAAACAGTTATGCCAATGCTTATGGAGCGTACAGGCATAGACATGTGGATCCTCATTTCCAGAGAATACAATGAGGACCCTGTGTTGAAAACTATGCTACCCTCTAACTGGCTAAATGCCCGGAGAACTACCATACTGGTAGTGTATAATACAGGAGAAGGGATAGAAACCCTGGCTTGTGCCAGGTATCAGGTAGGCGAGACCTTTAAGAAAGCCTGGGATAAAGAAACCCAACCAGACCAATGGGCTCAGCTAAGAGAAATCATAGAAGAACGTGATCCTACCGCTATAGGAGTGAACCGCTCCGAGCATTTTGGACTGGCAGATGGCCTAAGCTCCTATCACTATGAGAAAATGATATCCTATCTACCTAAGAAATATAAGGACAGGATAGTATCCGCAGAAAAATTAGCTATTGGATGGCTGGAGACCAGAACAGAAAGTGAGATGGTAGTCTACCAGCAAATCTGCCGAATCGCTCATGAGATCATAGCTGAGGGATTTTCTGAGCAGGTAATCCAGCCAGGAATTACCTCTACAGAAGAAGTAGTCTGGTGGTATAGGCAGCGTATTCAGGAGTTGGGGCTGGTTACCTGGTTCCATCCTACGGTAGATATCCAAAGAGGTGATCCGGAAAGTTTTGACCATCTCAGGTCCTTTTCCAAGCGACCTGATAAGCAGGTAATCATGCCGGGGGATCTGCTACATGTAGACTTTGGGATCACCTATTTAGGACTAAACACAGACACCCAGCAGAATGCTTATGTCCTAAGGGCAGGCGAAAAAGCTCCCCCACCCTATCTACAAGCAGCTTTTGAGCAAGGCCTACGGGTGATGGATATTCTCACGAATAACTACGAGACAGGTAAAACCGGTAATGAACTGCTTACCTCTTCCTTGGAAGAAGGCAAAGGAGAAGGCTTTAAGCCCGTAATTTATACTCATCCCATAGGCTATCATGGGCATGGAGCCGGTCCTACTATAGGCTTGTGGGATCAGCAAGGAGGGGTACCACATCGTGGTGACTATCCCCTATACCCCAATACCGCCTACTCCATAGAACTAAATACAGGTGTTTATCTGGAAGAATGGGACAAGGAAATACGGATGATGATGGAAGAGGACGCCTTCTTTGATGGAGAAAAGGTACGGTATATAGATGGAAGGCAAACAGCACTCATGCTCATTCCCAGAAAGAGACATCATTTAGGTAAGGCAGGAGAGGGGCTGAGCGCAGGGGCAAATCACAATAAATATTCGAAAGAATGAACTAGTTTTGGTATTTTAGGCCCAAAAATGGAGTCCGATCTAAGTAAAGATACGTTTCTATCTCATTTTGAGGAGTCATTTGGTCATATTTCTGATCCTCGTCAGTCTAAAAAGGCCCATCACCCCTTGATGAATATCTTATTGATTGGTTTCTGTACCATTCTTTGTGGAGGGACTACTTGGCGTGATATGGAACTTTTTGGCTATTCTAGACGAGATTTTCTGGAAAACTTACTAGATCTCTCCTCTGGTATTCCCACCAATGACACCTTTCGTCGAGTATTCTCTCGCTTATCTGCCCTGGAGGTAGAAGGCTGTTTTCGCCAGTGGATAAAAGCTAGTTATGGAGAGTTGGTTCCCGGAGATACCCTTTCTATAGATGGGAAAGCGCTACGAGCTACTCGAGAGAAGCATGCTAAGCATTGGACCCATTTAGTCCATGTATGGTGTGAGGACCTGGGGGTTTGTCTAGCTCAGCTCAAGACTGACAAGAAATCAAATGAGATCACCGCTATCCCTACTTTGATAAAAAGTCTGTCTATCAAAGACTGTGTAGTAAGCATAGATGCTATGGGCTGCCAACATGAGATTGCCGCTAGTATTCTGGAGAAAGAGGCTGACTATTTGCTGTGTGTCAAAGATAATCAGGCAGGGCTAGCCGCTCAAGTGGAAAAACTCTTCGAGATACAACAAGCTGATGATCAGATAGAAACTTTGGAAAAGGGACATGGGAGAATCGAATCCAGAAAGGCAGAGGTCATAACCAAACTCAAGTGGATGGACCTGGATGAGAAATGGGAGAAAGCAGCTATACAATCAGTAGTAAAGATTACTTCTGCTAGAGAAATCAAAGCTAAAAAGACCCAAGAGCAGAGATACTACATCTGTTCCTATCAGCCAAGTGCACAGGATGCACTCAAGCGAGTTCGGGGACATTGGGGAATAGAGAATAAGCTTCACTGGCAACTGGATGTCTCCTTCTCAGAAGATCAGATTGGCATCAAGAAAGGATTTGCTGATGAGAACTTAGCTATCTTTCGGAAAATGGCCTTGCACTTACTTAAGCATGGGCCTTATGCCAAGGGCGGAATTAAGAGGAGAATGAACAAAGCTGCTTGGGATGAAGAATATCTGCTTGATCTTATTTTGAATCTTGGATATTTATAATGCTTTCCCCCTGGGCTGAGCGCTAATTAAGGCTATTTCTTCTGATATATTCTATTGGCTGATCGGCTCAACTTAGTATTCTCTCATCATGGATACTAAGCTTTACTAGCAGCTTGCTGATTACATTTTCACATAAAATAGAATATATTTTCAACAGTATGCACTGGCTACTTATAATCGTTTTTATGGATGAAATATCTCCCTTATGATCATGTCATCCTACATAGGCCGCTCTCCATTAGTCAGATTCAAGAGAGAATAAATAAGTACTTATCTGACAGCTCATGCTGGAAAGTTGGACAAGGAGCACCTAATACGTACAAAGGGAGTATTTACGACCACCACTTTAAGATTAGCAGGATTATAGAAACTCGTTTTCACCCCAAAGCAGTTGAAAAATAAGTGGTGTGCCCCATGGAAGTGTAGTTGAGCTACACTTAAGGCTATCTCTATTCACTGCTTGCTTTATGACCTTATGGAGGGGGGGAGTAAGTTTTGCGTTATTGGTCATAATGATAGGCCTACTCACGTACCCATCTACCCATTTCCATTTTCTGATGTGGGTTCCATTAGCTATGCTACTCGTTGGATATCTGATGACTTTATACGGATTTAAGTCTGAATGCCATCTATTGCTTTTTTGAAAGAACTATTATAACCTGAAATAGCATCTCCTAATGGCAGTATGCGCTTTAAATGAATCTGGATTTTTTACCCAGTCAATTCTCATTAGTCATAAAAATCATACGGCCATACTTAGCTATGATCTGTCCAAGCATGTCAATGGTGATAGGCTTACTGACATAGTCATCCATTCCGGCAGAAAGATAGATTTCCCTATCTCCTGTCATAGCGTTGGCGGTGAGGGCTATGATGATGGGTTGGCTGTCAGCAGAAATATTTCTTCTTATGTTTTTAGTAGCTGTAATTCCATCCATCTCTGGCATTTGGATATCCATAAATAGAATGTCGTAGGGCCGGGCTTCTACCGCTGCTACTGCTTCCAACCCATTCCCTACTATGTCTAACTCATAGCCGAAGTTTTTAAGCATACGAGCTGCCACCTTCTGATTAACCAAGTTATCTTCTGCCATAAGAATCCGGAAGGGATAAGTTTCTGAAAGTGAGGCCTGTTCTTCTTCCTTATCTTCTACCGTTGGCTGATTTTCTTTTGACTGCTCTTCCGGCTTAACAAGCATCCTGAGGATTTTCCTGAAGACCCTTTCTACCCGTACGGGCTCATAAATTACCCCCTGAATTAACGCTCTTATTTCTTCCGTTAATATGATCACTCCAGGCTGAATCTTAAGCCCAATAGGGGTACCCGGAAAGACTTTTTGTACCCTAATGATCAGTTCTTTTAGTTCCTCCACTGGCAAACCCGGGTTTAGCAAAATAAAGTCATACGTACTCGTATGATCTTTTTGCTGTAAGAATTCATCAAAAATGAGAAAAGCTGTAGTTTTAATTCCCCACTGATTAAGCAGGGCCTGAGTAGATTCTCTACAGAGTTGGCTTGGACTGATAATTAAGGCTGACTTCCCTTCTAGTAGTTTGATAGACTCAGCTTGGCTGTCAGGATGGTAATTGGGCGCTTTCTTTAAGCTGAGCGTAAACTGAAAATTACTTCCTACCCCTTGCTCACTTTCCACCCACATAATCCCTCCCATGATTTCACTGAGCTTTTTACTGATGGCTAGCCCCAGACCCGTTCCTCCGTACTTCCGGGTTACAGATGCATCTACCTGACTAAATGACTCAAACAAGCGGTGGAGTCTATCCTCAGGTATCCCTACCCCTGTGTCCCTGACCTGAAAATGGAGTAATCCATTTTCCTGAAGGTGAACCAGGACGGAAATTTCTCCTACCTCAGTAAACTTGATAGCATTGGCTATGAGATTATTGAGAATTTGTCTAACCCTGGTTACGTCTCCTATGACCTTCCGGGGAACCTCATCCCCCATGGTCAGCACCAGGACTATTCCTTTAGAGAAAGCTTTAGGTGCCAGGAGTTCCATAGCATCCTCTATGCAGCTACGTAGGTCAAATACCTGTTCCTCCAGTTCTACCTTTCCTGCTTCTATTTTCGAGAAATCCAGGATCTCATTGATGATGGTCAGCAGAGATTCTCCACTGTTCCGGATGGTACTGATCATTTCATCCTGTTCGCAGTCCAGGGAGGTTTGCTTGACCAGACTTGTCATCCCTATTACCCCATTAAGAGGGGTCCTAATCTCATGGCTCATGATAGCCAGAAATGCACTTTTAGCTTTATTCGCTGCTTCCGCTTTCTCCTTGGATTCCACAAGTTCCTGGTGTGCATCCTGTAATTCTCCCATGAGGGTGTTACTCTTACTAAGAAATTCTGCGAGGAAACTCTCATATGCCCAGGCTACAGCCATAATAAAGATGACACCAAAAGAGAAGCAGATCCAGAAAATAGTCCTATACATATGGCCAGTTACTACTTGTATGGCCTCAAACTGTTCGTTGAAAACATAGTAGATAAACAGAACCACTAACACTACTAGCCCACTGATAAGACCTACTTTCTTATTAATCATAAACGTAGTAGCCAAGGGCCAAAGGAGGAGAAAAACTACTGTAGAAGCGATAATTCCCCCAAGCAGGGAGCATAAGCCTAGTAAGAACCCTCCCATTTCCAAAAAGCTAAGCCTACTCGTTAGCTGATAATTACCAGTATTTTTAAGAATAAAAGGATTTGCCAGCATACTTAGTCCAAAGACATAAGTGATATAGTCTGTAGGGTCAAAGTTACCTGCAATGAGGAAAGAAAGGGTGGGAATGATTAAGCAAATACCCCCAGTAAATAAGTTAACGGAAATGAGGACCCGCACTTTTCGTAGAAGATTTTCCCCTTCTACTCCTTCAAAGGCCATGTTGGGAACAAACCATTCTATCAACCTTAACAAGAAATGGGTACTTGAGGGCGTTTGCATGAATAAATATACAAATAATACATTTTCATAAATATTCTAAATTAGAAGTTCTAGTCCACATTCTCAAAAATTTTTACCCTTCTATACTTTCCCGTAAAAAAAAGCAATCCACCTCCTGTTTTAAAAAGGCAGTAGTGATGAACACCTGTCTCGACGTGAATAAGCTACCAAGAGGTATCTACGCCAGATTTTCCCAAAAAAAACCTTATTTTAACTCATCTTTCGTTTAGCTCACATGGCCCATACCCAACATCTCTTTCCCATCAGACAAGTTAGGTTTGAGAACAAGACAGTTCCTGAATCTAGTTTCGATATGATTTCCTTAGAGGAACTTATCAGGCGGGAAACCAGAGATGAGCTAGGCACCATACACCGGGTAGACTTCTACATCCTTTTACTGATTACTGAAGGGAAAGGCCACCACAGAATAGACTTTACTGACTATCCCTATGAGAAAGGAAGCTTAATTACGGTGAGAAAAGACCAGATCCAGCGCTTTTCATTAGGAGGTGCCAAGGGCTACCTCATGTTTTTCAAAGAAGACTTTATTGTCAGCTACCTAGAAAAACAAGAATCCCTAAAAACTATTCAGCTTTTCAATGAAATGTTGGGGAGGCCCATTATCCATCTAGGAAGTCAAGATTATACAGAAGTGCTACAAGTAGTTCAGTATATGAAGCAGGAGTATTTCCAGGTAGGTGATACCTATTCCCTGGGAATCCTTAGAAGTCTCCTACATATTCTCATTACTAAGTTATACAGAGCTAAATCTGAAAGAGAGACCAACCTGAGCGACAGGAAATACCTTGCGGAATTTGTCCGTTTTCAAGAATTAGTAGAAACCCATTCTCTTTCTAGCAGGAAGGTACAAGATTATGCTGACCAAATGGGTGTTACACCTAAGACCCTGAATAACATAGTCAGAAGCATTGTCAATAAATCTGCCAAAACTTTCATTGATGAAATCGTGATCTTACAAATCAAAAGGATGCTTGTAAACTCTTCCCTTTCTGTCAAAGAAATAGCCTATTCTACAGGCTTTGAAGAACCTACCAATCTCTATAAGTATTTCAAGAAATATACCCTGACCTCCCCAGAAATGTTTAGGAAGAGCCATAGCTAGTTTTCCCATTTTTACAGTTTTCTGTCTCAAACTCACCTTTCTTCTCATGTGCGAGTATGGGTTCTTTGTGCCAAACTAAATTTTCACCCATGCGAGCAATACTATTTTTAAGCTTAATCGCAATTCTCTTTTTATCAACTAGTTGCGAATCAACAAAGACTGAATCTACGGATTCAGAACAAGATCAACCCGTTATAGAATTATCCAATAAGGATAAAGTAGTAGCCTTACTAAACTCTTTCAACACAGGAGATTCTGACCCTATCAGCTATATTAATCCCGAAAAGTACATCCAACATAACTTAGCAGTAGGAGATGGATTAGCTGGTTTCGGAGAAGTGATGCAGAATGCCCCTGAAGGAGGCTTCAAAGCCAATGTAGTTCGTGCCTTTGAGGATGGTAGCTACGTGTTTGCCCACACTGAATATGATTTCTTCGGCCCTAAAGCAGGATTTGATGTTTTCCGTTTTGAGGATGGAAAAATTGTAGAACACTGGGATAATCTGATAGAGGTGAAAGCGCCTAACCCCAGCGGGCATACGCAGTTTGACGGTCCTACTGAGGCGACAGATAAGGACAAAACGGATGCTAATAAACAGTTAGTAGAAGGTTTTGTGAATACTATCCTGATGAAAGGGGAAATGGATAAGGTAGGAGAATTCATAGTAGCAGATAACTATATCCAGCACAACCCAGATGTAGCAGACGGACTGGAAGGTTTAGGGGCTGCGTTGGAAGCCATGGCGGCACAAGGGATTTTTATGAAGTATGATCAGGTCCATAAGGTTCTGGGAGAAGGGAACTTCGTGTTGACCATGAGTGAGGGAAGTTTAGGAGATACGCCTACCTCATTTTATGACCTTTTCCGCGTAGAAGATGGTAAGATTGTAGAACACTGGGACGTGATAGAGCCCATTCTACCAGCTTCCGAACGAAAAAATGAAAACGGTAAGTTTTAAGCACATTTATTCATTTGTGTCTAAAAGCCATCTTGGTGACAAGATGGTTTTTTGTATTTTTACATTATGGTTGATAGTATACTTTTTCCAATCCTGGGTTCACTAATCGCCACTTCTTTACCCTTTTGCCTAAATTATTTTTATTTGGTGGATGAGCTAAAGGAGGAATCTCCTATTTATCTTATAGGCTATTATCTCGTCTATCTTGGGGCTATGATGCTACTACAAAGTCTCATGGGAATCCTACTCCCTTTTACAGACTTATCTACCATGTGGGAAAATAGTTTATGGTGGACATTTCCAATAGGGCTTACAGGAGTTACTCTGGCAATACTGGGAACCCTTATCTCCAGAAAGTATAAAAGGGTAATATCTCAATGAGATCATGTTGGAACCCGATGGTTTGTAGGATAAGAATCTACATAATCAGGCTAGAACCACTTAGTTTTTTGAAGAACAGCAAGCTGCTGTGCGAAAAATTAGCTTAGATCAGGTTCCATTGGATAGGTTTTTACACCTAAGAATAGCGTTTCAGACATAGACTAACCTCTCTCTTTTTTGAAACAATAAGTATTTCTTACCTTTTAGCTATCTTTTTTAGGGGTAGTAAACTCACACTATCCCCTCACTTACAGTAAACCCAACATCAACATGAAAGTATTTCGACTTTCTCTTGTAAGTATTTGCATTAGTTTCCTGCTCAGTTGTGTACCACCAGCGAACACAGATCCAGGCACACCTACCCCCAAATATGATAGAGAATTTTACCAGATAATCACCTACTTATTTGAATCAGAAGAACAGGTATTAGCTACTGATACCTACCTGAGAGAAGCCCTTATGCCTGGGTTAAAGCGGCAGGGAATAGGCCGAATAGGTGTCTTTAAACAATATCTACAGGAGGAGGATAGCCTAAAGAGAACCTTTATCCTCATTCCATTAACCAGTCCCAGTCAGTTCTACGAACTAGAGAAAGGGTTGACGTCTGATTCTGCCTACCAATCAGCTGGCGCAGATTACATAAGTGCAGTCTATAACCAGCCGCCTTTTATCAGGAAAGAATATACCCTGCTGGAAGCCTTTAGAGATATGCCTTTTATGAATGAACCTAATCTTGAAGGCCCTAGAAATGAGCGCATATATGAGTTAAGGAGCTATGAGTCTGCTACTGAGGCTATTTTTCAGAATAAAGTAGATATGTTTAACCAGGGAGGAGAAATCACCCTTTTTGATGACCTGGGATTCAATGCGGTCTTTTATGCGGAAGTGATAGCGGGTGCTAAAATGCCCAACCTTATGTACATGACCACATTTGAAAATCAGGAAAGTAGAGATGCCCATTGGAAATCCTTTGTGGATTCTCCCGTATGGAAAAACCTCAAAGAAGATCCTCAGTATCAGGATAATGTTTCCCATATAGATATCTACTTTCTCTACCCTACTCAATACTCTGACTACTAACTACCATCTACTATGCTAATCAGATTTGCTATCTGCGCTTCTACTCTTATGATTCTGGCTTGCCAGCCGGCTCCACAATCCTCCCAAGAAGAAGTCCCTACCTCCCAGCGGCAGGAGGAAAGTGGACATATAGGAGTAGACGCTCCCCCTACAGAAAATGCAGAGACCTACTTTGATGGAAGTAGAGAGATGCTAGATGAGAAGTGGGTGTACTGGGAAAGTCCCAGGCTAGCCCAAGAACTCCCTATCAAATGGAAGATAGAAGCAGATCCTAAAGGAGAGGGAACGGTCATGAACACCAATGATCCTGCTGCTGCAGGCGGACTGTACGGAGCTGCAGATATCGTTACCAAGGAAAAGTTTAAGGATGTACGCGTACACGTAGAATTTCTGATTAATAATCCAGGAGGGAACAGTGGCGTATATCTCCAAAATAGGTTTGAGATACAGGTACTTGATGGAGATTCTACTACCCACGGCTTAGCTGCTGTTATTAATGAAACCTTCTCTCCTTATTCTTACTACAATGGACTGGGAGAATGGAATGCCTATGATATCCTATTTAGATCAGCCCGTTTTGAGGAGGAAAAGCTGATAGAGAAACCTATGGTAACGGTCTACTTTAATGGAGAAAAAGTCCATAAAAATGTTTCTATTAACCAGGTTTGGGGAGGGCCTAACTCCGGCTTGGATGGCGGAAATGACCATGGGAAAGGCATTACAAATACTCCTGGAGGATTGAAACTTCAAGCTGAGGGCCATAATGTGCTATACAAGAATATTTGGATAGAAAAAGTAGACTTGGTAGCGGCTAATACGGACTTTTAAGTTCCTCTACATGAAGTAACCTGGTTCAAGGCAGATATCATCAGCTTTGACCAATGTGAGCATTTCCCGGATCTGGAAAGGCCTAAGCACTTTTTCAAGCTCTTAACAGAAAAATTAACGTAGGAGAACCATACAACCTACTTTTCTTGAGCCTCCTCCTAAAACCATATTATTTAGAAATTGACTATTTTAGGTATTAGTGTTCCCAAAAAGACTCTGTCTCATCTTTCAGACATGACCCTAAAAAGACTCCATCACTACTCTAGTCTGCTCTTGACCTGCTTCATAGGGCTGCACCTATTGAACCATGCCTCCAGTATCGCAGGAGCGGGCACGCATATTAGGATCATGGATAATCTCCTATCTAAAGGTCTCCTTCAACCAGTCCGCCATGAGC
>JBCCLI010000081.1:0-19376 GCA_039026975.1 Bacteroidota bacterium
CTTCCTTGCTGTAGGGTTTATACATACTTGCCCCATTAGCCCACCCCCCGGACTCATTAATAATAGCTCTCGTAGGGTCAAGGCTTCTTGTTAAGAGAACTGCTTCATGTTTCAGGCGAGCTAAAGGCTCACGAACAATTTCATTGAATAGCTCCCAGGCAATTATGGAGGGGTGGTTACGATCCCGTTTCACCATAGCGGAAATTTCTGCCATCACACGCTCCCGCAATTGAGGAACTGCCTTAGGTTTCTCATTCATACATTCTATGGCAGGACAGCCAAAAAGACAGATGCCCATCTCATCAGCCAGCTCAATGACCCTAGGAGTAGGCGGTTTCCGCCAGGGCCTGAGGGTATTAAATCCCGCTTCTTTAGCTAATCTGATTTCTTCCCTCACCATTTCCTCACTGTCGGGAGCTCCCAATTTATTGGGATATAATCCTTCCCAAAACCCTGCTTTCATGTAAAACTTCTTCCCATTCAAGTATAGCCCATCAAGCTCTGCTGTGAATTCTCTTATTCCAAAGAGTTGGGACATAAGCGGCCCCTGGTCAATGGAAATATCCAGGGCGTATAAGTTGGGAGAATCAGGAGACCATAGGAGCGGCGCTCCCAGTTGCCCGTTAACCAATAAGCTATTACTACCGGGTTCCACCTCAGCTGAGTCAGTACGCTCCCAGACAAGCCTTCCACTACTTTTTTCTTTTATAGCTAAAGAAGTGCTTACTGTCTTATTATGGTGGGAAGTATTTCTAACTACTAGATGGATGCTGAGTTCCCCATTGGTTTTAGCCTCAACAAATACCTCTTCTGAAAATATGTTCTCATGGAAGTTGAGGGTAACCTCCTGCCAAATTCCGGCCATGAGTGCCCCCCGCCAGTGGGGGGCTTCCCATTTGGTCATACCATCAATCTCTAAGCTATCCTGCGTAATGATGGGGCTGACTACCCGCAGGCTTAGTACATTTTCAGTATCGTACGTTAGTAGATCCTCTACCCTGCATTCAAATGGGGCGTACCCTCCGGTGTGGTAACCTATGGGCACCTCATTCAAATATACTTCAGCTACATAATTGACCGCCCCAAAATGCAGGCTCGCTACCTTGCCTTTGTGGACTTTGGATACTGAAAAGGTTTTCCGGTACCATGCTACGCCTTCGTACTCTTTAACATACTCTTCCCAGGAAGAGGGCACCTCAATCATCTGTACCCCCTCCTTAGGGAAATTCTCATGTAAAAACCACGCCTCCTTTTCTCCCACATTTAAGGGATCAAACACGATCTCCCATGACCCATTTAGGGATAATTCCTGGGCAATCGTGCTGCCTGCCACCATTAGGTGGATGAGTAGGAGTAGCAACTTTTCCATTTGGTAAAGCTTAGCTGTGCTAATGGTATTTACTTGAGAATTTCAGCTTTTACCTATGAGCTTTATTGTATGACTAGCTGGATAGTATCAGTGCGTTCAAACACCAGACTATATATTCCGGCCGTTAATCCTTCCGTATCCAGCTGATTAATTCCTTTATGGATTTTAAATTTTCGCACCAGTCCTCCCTTGACATCATAGAGTTCTACCTTTCCTCTCTTGGCAGCTTCTATGGTAAACATGCCAGTGGACGGGTTAGGGTAAACGCTAATTAGGGAGCTAGTACCCACATCTGTATCCTGGATGGAAGTAGTGGTAGCTGTTTGGATTTCAATAATCCCCCAATAAGCCAGCTCTGGTATACTCAGGCTAATCCCATCTGCTTCTGATGAAAAACTTAAGGGTAGCTCTTCTTGCTCAGGGGTGTGAAAGACGACCTTTACTACCTTTTTACCTGAGAATAGTTCCTCCTTCAGGTTGATTTTCAGATCAGACTGCGGACTGATTAGATCAGTAGATTTATCATACTCCTTACTAAGTACATGCAGCACTAAAGGAGCCTCTTTTTGCTGTGATTCTCTGGGTAATATCCATACATCCCCAGGACTTTCCACTTCCATGACGGGTGCCACTTTTTGATGAATGTCAGATATGCCATGAAGGCTATTATTCCAGTACATGGCTTTTCCTTCAGCCACCAACTCATCAATAACTTGTTTTTGTCCTCCTAACAGTAGGGAATTCTCAGGAACTACCAGGAATTCATATTCAGCTTCTATCTCAGCTTTACTGATTTTATTGTCAATGAATAGATCTCCTCCTGCTGCTACTACGCCCCAGGGCATTTGGTTATCTGTTAGCATCCCACAGATCTCGTGATAGCTATTCAGGTAAACATTGGTGAGGGCATTTCTAGGATGGCGGAAGTTGTAGGCAGAAGCATTGTCATACAGGACGCCTACTTTCTTGGTCAGTTCATATCCATCGAAGAGGGTATTATTATCCGAAATGAAGCTATAAATGGGGCCATAATCTTCAAACTGTCCGTAGTAGTTATGGCTTGTCCAATCATAGTTCAGGGGAACCATAAAATGGGCTCCCAGGGCGTAAGTACCCGCTATCCATAATTTGGAGAGGTTTACCAGGTCATTTTCAGGATTATTATCATCATAGTTCTGTAGGTTTTTCCAGTCATTAATGGTAGGAGAAACAAACAGCGGTTTACCCAACGCTTCTCCTAGCTTATAGGTAGGAGAAATGACCTTACCAAACTCATTAGTTACCCATTCATTTTCATACTCCGCTCCATAGGGCATCTCTGCTACAAACACATCAGCAAAGGAGGCTCCGTATAAGTTATAGGGAAATAAGTGCCAAGCATTGGTGCTCATTAAAATATCATCACTCAACGTTCTCGCATAGTCATTCAAGCCCGTGATGACGTTTTTAGCTGCCACTTGCTGGGCCACTATAAATTCCCTCAAGAGAGGAATGCTCCCAAACTGTTCCTTGTATTCCTCCCGGGTACTGGCATACTTTTTCACAATATCCCGGAAATAGTCAAAGCTGTCAATATCTTCAATCCCGAATTCCGCCAGCTCTTCCTCACTATACTTTTCATCCAGGTGGGTACGGAACATGGCCATACAATCCTCACAGGAACATCCAGCTCCTGTCCAGTACACCTGAGGATGACCAGGAGATCCACAAGGCGTATCAAATTTGACCCCATCAGCACCATTAGAGATGGCTGTTTCTAGGCTCCGCTTTAGATAGCCTTGCCATAAGGGGTCATTGATACACATTCTGTAGAAAGAGATTCCCAGGAACCCGGTTCCACTGGAGTTAATCAGTTCCCCATTCAGATCCAGGCAGACGGCATCCAGCAGATCCTGCGCTTCAGCGGTAGTGGTTCTAAGGTTACCCGCACTGATGCCAGCCATGAATTTCACGCCATTATCATGATGGGTATCTATGATCCTTTTGTTATACCCATACCCCCATCCTGTCCAGGTGGCCTGGTATTGGGCGAAGGTCTCATTGGGTAAATCAGCTTGATCAGGTCGGTGGAAAAATACCACTTCTGATCTCTTAGCTACCTCTTCCCGGGCTGTATTTAGTTGCCCGTAAACAGAGGAAAAGCAAATAAGAACAAGGAGGATAAATGATTGAAAAATTTTCATGGGTATCATTTAATGGTTTTTTCAAACTCAAATATGACGGGGATGTCGCCAGGTACATCTTCTCCAATCCAGATGACCAGCTCATCCTGATTATGCCTACTTGCTAGGCCAGATTTAAAGGAATCAGTATCTAATAGTCTTTTTCCTATTCGGACGCTTTTCACATCCTTTGTTAGGTTTTTCACAATGAACACAGGATGGGCTACGCCCTCTTTTTCACCAGAAAAAGTCAGCCTGAGATCTTGTACATCTTGTTGCGCTTCCAGTACATATGCCTTTTGATTTTCATCATAGTCAAGGAAAGAGACGTTCTCTGTATCCACCGATAAGGTTGGGGGTTCCAGCCAATTTTTTCCTATGTAGACGAGCCGCTCACTATCAGAATCACAAAGCCCTATGAGATGCTTCCAGTGGTTGGGGATTTTCGTTATATCCGAGAATATGTACACATTTCCATACCAGGCATGGTAAGGCCTGTCTGTTCCTACTACACTATACACATCTACGTTCATGGGCTGAAGAGGCCAGTGCCCTCCCATGGTACGCTTAATATCTCCCCTGGCGAGCCCATCATTCAAGGCATTGGGGATCATATCTTCCCGCTTGGACCAGATCAGGTAGGGGTGTTTACGGTTTTTCAGATACATCCGGAAAATCTCCTCATCCCATGCATACACAGAGTCAGGTACTTCCCAGACAGGTGCTTCTAAGGTATTGACAAAAATATCTCCTTTCAGATTTAAAATAGAGGCCGCTGTATCCTCTACCATCTGCTCGGGGATCACGCCTGAAGGGAACACATACTGGGGCTGCATAATCTCATGTTTTAGGCCATCGTGGTTAGCCCAGAGTTGGATTTCACGAACGCCTGACCCATCAGGATAGAAGTAGTAATACTCGTGTACCCATTCATTGAAAATAATTTTATAGTTAGGGTCGCCTAGTGCATAACGCCAAAGAACTACCACTCTAGCAGGCGTATTTTCTATGATTTCTACTTTAGAATAGCGGTTCTCTTTATCCTGCATAGGCTCTGCACATCCTTCTGTCCCATATCCCCAGGACTCCATAAACTCATAGGTCACCGCCATATTTTCCAGGTCCCACCAGGGTACATAAGAAGCATGTTCCCAGAACACAAATCTTTCTCCCTCCGGAAAGTAAACTACTGTAGCATCTCCTTCCACACCAGCAAAGCTGTAGACAGTATCCTTAGCTGAAAGGCCATAATAAGGCTTCTGGTTATGGCGAGTAAATTCCTGGGTGAATTTTCCCACCACTTTACCCTCTTTATCTTTTAGTTCACACTGAATAGTGTAATCTGCTGAAGCTAAATTCTTTATATTAAGCTCCTTCAAGCAGGGGACGAAGTCATACGGATTCAGCTTAACTAGGTGGTCTTCTGCCAAGGCTTGGGGTTTTCCCTTCTGGAAAAGGGCTAGGTCTATGGTGGCCCCATCCAGCATTTCCGGTAAGACTACAGGGGAAACTTCAATGGTAGGCTTATCTTTTCCGGAGGAATAGACCCCCGAAAGATCAAATTCTACAAAAGGAGGAACGCGCGTATCATAGGAGGTTTCATATAGAAGGGAACCATCTTTTTCATTCAGGATCTGAAGAAAGAACTGTACCCGCTCATTATTTCTCACAGGAATATCTGTACGGACTGTTTGGGTTTCTCTGGGGATGAGCGTGAGCTTTTTTTCCTGCTTGACAAGTTTTCCCTCAAAGTCAAGGGTTTCTGTAATGACCTTAATGTTTAAGGGAGAATTAGATTGATTCACTATATCAGCTTCCACGGGATTATCCCCAAAGAATTGAGGTTTATTCCAGATACTCCCATAAAAGTTAGCATATGCCTCGTGGAAACGTACTTCCTTTACAGAAAGTAGTGGCTGCTCAAAAATGAGATCAGCATACTGATTAGGTTCTAGCCATGAGTCAGATAATGATCCTCTTACCCCACTTCTAAAGACAGGCTTGTAGGCCGTTATCTGCTGAGAATCACGTGTACGGAAGGGCCTGTCTTTCTTAGTATTATGCCCAAATCTCATCTCATGTTCAAACCATGAATGCCGGTCTCTCACCAAGTTAAATCCCCAGGTAGTTCCAGGTGATATGCCAAGGGGAAAGATTCTATCTATAGCAATAGCTACTTCTGCTGTCCACCTGTCTTCTTCCTTTTGGGTTTTCACCCGCCATTCTGTGTTCCATCTGTCATCTCCTTTGATGGTAGAAATGGAGTACTGGACAGGCCGCTCCAAGGTGGTAGCATATCCAACGCCATTGGTGTTAAAGGCAAAGCGAAGGATTTCTTTGTGATTATGTTTAGTATCCAGGAGAATCTCTATTCTATCATCAAATAGCACATCTGGATTATCATAGCGGACACATTCTGCCCGTACTTTCTCCATCTCCTTTTCTTCACAGGAGAAAGCAAAATAGAGGTATCTGTCATCATAAGTTACCCAGGCAGTGGTCTGTTGCCAGTCCTGGTTTTTAGCTACCCTGGGCATAGTATTAGAGAAGCCTTCCAGTTTAGTAGCCGTTTCCCATATCTCATCATTCAGTTTACCATCTACTTTCGGAGAGCGTGTAGTCTTCATGGAGGAAACCATTTTAATGGGGAACTTTTCCAGCTCCGTTTTCATGGTTTCCAAATAACTGATCTGGGCATGCATATGAGGGATTATTCCCCCCAGGAGTACCAAAAAAGTTATTGTGTAAGTTGTATGTTTAGTCATGTCCTTCATTCTCTTAGTCATTCAAAAATTATCCAAGTCAGAAATCAAAAAATGTTAGGGCATTTAGTCCGATTATTTTCTCTTTCTCCAGGGGAGATAGAAAGGTAGATTCTATGCGTACCAGGTCTATCATCTGCTGATAGCTACATTTTTTAAAAGTAGTAGGGATGTCCGTCCCCCACAGGAGTTTATTAGCTCCCATGATGTCAATAGCCTCACGAAATAAGCTGATAGAAAGGGGACATGGATACACTTCATCTAGTAAGGCAGCGGTAGCAGATAAGCCAAAGAAGACATTCTTACACTCCCTAGCAAGGCGAAGCATATTCTTCCGGATTTCTACTGCCTTAGGATTATTCAGGTGCTGAGCTGTCATATATCCCAAGTGGGCTACCAGAATTTTTACTCCTGGAAATGAAGAAGCGATTTTTTGAATGTTCGCTACCTGATAGCCATTTTCCAGGATATCTCCGGGATCAATGATGACGCGTAATCCCAACTCATTAGCAGCCTCCCATATCTTCATAAGTTCATCCCCGGTAAGGGATAATCCCTTGTGTTTACCAGACCATCCCCATCCCTCACTAATTTCCAGTTTTATGGTATTTTGATTTTCAGAGGCAAAGGAGGAAATGACTTCAGTTGCATTCACATCCATGGGGTCTACCTGTATGGTCCCTTTAAATCGCCCTGGAAATTTTTTAATGGCCTGCTTCACTTCTTCATTGATAATGCCTATTACCGGATTCTGAAGTAATACAGCCTTGTGCACCCCTACCTCATCCATAGCTTCCACTAACGCCTCTACTGGAAAGGAGGTTTCCTGATAGGAGGTAGGAAGAAACTGAAAGCTACCCTCACCTACCCCCACCATACCACTAGCCAGGGATTTTGTGGGTAATCCTTGTCGCTCACCATGAATGGTCTGAAAAATATGGGCATGTGCGTCAATAATCATCATAATCCTCTCACTCTATTAGTTCCTGATCTGTCTTATCAAAAATCTGCCGGGTTGAAATAGCATCTTAGGTTTTCTATCACTCCCTCTTTGATGGTGAACAAGTTGAAGCCCCTGGCAAAACGCTCTTCTCCGGAATTACGAATCAGTTTACAGTCATACTCTACAGCTATTTCTTCCCCTTGTTCAATCCAATGGGTGGGCTTTACTTCTATCATTTTAAAACCGTTCACCATGCCTTCGTAGAATTCCTTGATGTTCTCCCGGCCCTCTAACTTCATGGTAGGAGAGGAAAAGGTAGCAGTATCAGCAAAGTGTGATAAGATCTTGACCAGATCTTTTTCTCCTTCTGCTTTCCAATAGCTATTTACCGTATCAATTTTATTCATAGCATTCGTAGTTAGCATTCATTCTACTTATGGGGTTACCAGTCTTTCTACATATAGGAATGGGACGCCAAAGCTGTTCCCATCTTCCTCATAAAACCAACTTTCAATTTCTGTCTCCCCCTTCTTTAGGGTTAGGGTGAAGCTTACTTCAGAAGCTCCAGCATAACAGTCTTTTTCTACTTCTTTCCCGCCTATCTTAAGGAGAACCTTAGTTACATTCATTCGGGTATCTTCCTCTAAGGGGTAGGTTCTGCAGGTAAATTGGTATTCTCCATCCTGCACAACCTCCACTGTCCAAAATCCATTTTCATGCTTCCGATCACGAATAATATCCTGGTTCCAAACCGTTAGCGGTTTCTCATTATGCCAGTCATGGCAGGTTAACTTGATGGGGTTTTCATGCTCATCTCCAATCAATAGGCGGCTGTATTCATCAAAGCTTTCTGAGATGTCTTGCCACCACAGCTCGTATTCTCCTGTAAGTACTTTGACTATTTCAGGATGCGAACTGCCTATATCCTTCTTCTGTCCTGGATCTTCCAGGATATCATATAGCTCTTTCCCATTGATCAGCCTATACCTATCATTCATCACCACAGAGGTCTTCCATTTTACGGGCGTTTCTACCCGCTGATTATGCACAAAGAGGGTTCTTTCTTCCCAGCCTGGATTTTCTGACTTCAAAAGAGGGACCAGGCTTTTCCCATCAAACTTGATGGTATATTTATTCTCCAGCCCACATAATTCTATGAGCGTAGGCATGATATCTATCTGGGCACTTAGGGTCTGGATATCTTTTCCTCCACTAAGTCCTCCTTCAGGCCATTTGATAAATAGGGGAACTCTGTGTCCCCCTTCATACTGGCTCCCTTTCACGCCTCTCATACCGGCATTATAGTAGTGGGGGCCTTTTTTAGGAAGCTTATAACTGGACTTCCCATTGTCTGTCATAAATATGAGGAGAGTGTTTTCAGCTATTGCCCATTCTTCCAACTTAGTCATGAGCTTCCCTATATTCTCATCAAGATTCACCATCATCCCCAGGTATCTGGCCAGGTGATCTTCCATCCCTTCTTCCCGAAAGGGCTGTGCATATTTCTCTGGCACGTAATACCAGAAGTGGGGTGCGTTAGTAGCTATTTGACAGAAAAAAGGAGCTGAGGAATCTTTTTGTTGGTCAATGTATTTGATGGCTTCATTAAACCAGGTATCAGTACAGTATCCCTCGAAGAACTCCGGTATACCATTGTGAGAAAAGATATCACTGAAGTAGTCATTCCGCCAATAGTCCGGGTTCTGACCTATACCTCCTCCTCCAAAGCTGATAACTTCCTGGTACCCCCTGTCCTGGGGTCTGTATGGATAATTATCTCCCAGGTGCCATTTCCCTATAAGGGCAGTATGGTAATCATTTTCTGTAAAGACCTGGGCCAGGGTTATCTCATCCTTGTTCATAATGGACCGCCCCTGTAGGGTATGCCAAACTCCTACCCTGGATGAATACCTCCCCGTCAGTAGCCCAGCTCTGGTAGGGGCACAGGTGGGATCTACATGAAAGTTAGTGAATCTTATGCTTTGTGAATGAAGCTTGTCTATCTCAGGAGTCTCTAATAACGGATTTCCATGACAGGACATATCTCCATATCCCTGGTCGTCTGTTATGATGAGAATAACATTGGGCCTTTCTGGTGTGGATACAGTCTGAGTCTGGGGAAAAGCTGCCAAAACAGCTCCCCCAAACACCAAAAAGCTACTGATGATATGTTTCCAATAAATCTTCCTCATATCATTAGTTCATTAAAAATCCCCCTGTGGCATTCAGGGCCTGGCCCGTCATAGCACTGCTATCTTCCGAGCATAGAAACTTAATGACTCCAAAAACCTCCTGAGGTTTAATGAACCTCTTCATGGGAACTGATTCCCACGCTTTATGCATATCATCAAAAGGTACTCCTTCTGCCTCTGCATGCATCTTGACCAACTGTTCAATTCTTTCTCCTTCAATGGGTCCTGGGCATACAGCATTTACCCGTATGTTATGATCTACTAATTCCAGGGCCAGGGTTTGGGTGAATCCCAACAGGGCCCATTTAGAGCACACATAATCAGCTCTGAAAGGTAGTCCCCGCTTACCTACATTACTGGCCACATTCAGGATATTTCCAGCATGATGCTTCATCATATAGGGAATCACTTCTCTACACACCAGCATAGTGCCTGTGAGGTTTACGCCCAGGGTGTAATTCCAGTCTTTCAACTGCATATCCTTGACCAGATTTGCCTTCCCGTTAAAGCCGGCATTATTGATCAGGATATCTATCTTTCCACCAAAAAATGTAGCTGCCTCCGATACTAAGGATTTCACCTCCTGCTCCTGAGAAATATTTACTTGAGAATAGCCTACTTTCCCCCCAGCCTCCTTGATAGATGAGACTGAATCCAAAGGTTCGGAAAGGTCTCCGATGAAAATATTAGCTCCATGCTTTGCAAAGTTAATAGCCAGCGCTTTTCCTAAGCCGGCTGAAGCACCCGTTATCAGGACGTTCTTATCTTGGAATTTTTCCATAATCTCTATGTATGCTGTTAGGGTTGGATAAGTATCTTTCTAGTATGGACATATTAATGTCTACCCCAAGACCAGGACCTTCAGGGACAAATACAAATCCATCTTCTACTCTAAATTCTTCTGTGATGAGTTCATCTCGCAAGGGATTGAAGTTTTTATCAAACTCCACCATGGGGGCATTTTGAGGAGAATGTTCAAATACCGTGTAGGGAAAAGGAGCCAGGGTAGCCACAAATTGTAGGGTGGCAGCCAAGGCTACCCCACTACCCCAACAATGGGGAATGAGCTGTACGTGGTGGGAAGAAGCTAGTGCTTCTATCTTCTTTGCCTCTGTAAACCCTCCGGCACAGCTTAGGTTAGGCTGGATGATGTCCAGGCAATCCTGTTTCATCAACTGTAAGAACCCATATCTGGTGTACTCATTTTCCCCCGCAGCAATGGCTACATTCAAACATTCTCTTAGCCCCCTATAGCCATAGTAATCTTCCGGTAAGACAGGTTCCTCAAAGAAATGAATATTCAACTCTTCCAGGTACTTCCCTATTTTTCTGGCTGTATGAAAATTATAAGCGTGATTGGCATCTATCATCAACAATGAATCCGGACCTATAGCTTCCCTGATGGCGGCAACTCTTTCTACATCCGCTCCAATTCCTAGTAATCCAATTTTCCCCTTTAAGGCTGTAAACCCCGCATCAATGTAGCTGAGGGATTCATCTTTAAGGGCCTGTAAGGAGCTTTTATGATCTCTTACATCTGCTCCCCTGTAGTAACAGCCTGTAGCATAAGCTCTGATTTTATTCCGAAAGGCTCCTCCTAATAACTCGTGAACCGGTTTTTCATAAAACTTACCGGCAATATCCCAGAGGGCAATATCTATCCCGCTTATGGCTTCTATGCCTGTAGCTTTCCGTCCAAAGTCTCTGATTCCACTAAACATCAGTTCCCAAAGGACATTAGTATCTAGTGGATTTTTTCCTATCAACCTGGGTTTTAGCACTGACTGTATAAAGGTCTGAACAGGTTCTCCAGGTCCATACTGTCCACTTTCTCCCCATCCCACTATCCCACTATCTGTTTCTACCCTAATCAAGAGTGAGTTTCTCTCTGGAAAGGCTGCCTGAGAAGAGTAAAACCGATTTTTCCCCAAGGGTACTCTCAGCAAAAATGTATGTATATCCTGTATTTTCATGAGGCTTATTTAAATAGGTTTGAGAGACTCACTATCACAATGGCTACAATCAAAATGCTAATTCCTCCAAATAACTTATTGGTGGCCTTTCGGGATACATTCATCCATTCTCCACTCATTAAGCCGAGAAGGTTAGCTGCTATAATAGTAGCTGCCATAAATAGAGGCCATCCCACTACTGCACCTATATTCTCTATATAGCTGGTCAAGGCGATGGTGTATAATACCATGCCCACTATGAATAAGACAGACATACTTATAGCGAGTAATATATTTCTGCCTTGAGGGCCATTCTGATAATTAGAGAAGGATTTATTCTTTACAAAAAGATAGATGCAGTACACAGAGTTTACGATGAAGCCTCCTATAAAATAAGGTAGTAACTGGGCGTAGCCTACGTTATAGGCTGCCACTGTTCCCAGCTCCATAACAGCATCTGAAATAGGCTGCCCAAAAAAGACAGCAAAATTAGTGGCAGGACAAAAGATGGCTGCTACAATGCAGACCAGAAGACCGAATTGAAAGGAGACTTTTATGATATTTTCCCGCTTATCATTCTCCTCAGCTTCCTGATCCACTTCTCGCTGTTTACCAGCAGCAGAAACCAAAACTACCCCCATAATAAGAACGGCTAAACCAGCTACCAGAAATCCTATAGCCTGGGGACTCAGGCTATCAGAGGGAAGGAGAAATATGGGAAATAAAGTCCCGAAGGCAGCGTTCAAAGCTGTAATGATGGCTATCCCTAACGCCATCCCTAAGTATTCTGCCCCTAGCCCAAACAGTACTACCCCAATTCCCCAGGCAATCCCTGATAAAAATACTTGCCAGAGAATTTTACTATCAATGGATTGATATATACTCAGTAAATCAGGGGTGGTTCCAAATGCTAACAGTAGCGGAAAAACCAGGCAGCAGGTGATGGTAAAAATAAACCACCCATTTTCCCAACTCCAGTTTTTCATATGCTTCATCGGGTAGACAAAGGCGCCTTGTATGCCTCCTCCCAATGTAGCTAGTAGTAATCCTATTAGTAATTTCATCTCAAGTGATTGTTGTTACCTAAGCATATTCGGAAAATCAAAGGCACCCTATGTGAGCGCCCTCATAAGGTGCTAATTCTAGAGAATAAGCAGGTATCCCGTAAGGAGGAGTTTGGGTAGGTTGAATGTCCTTCTGAACATTCACCTTTGAGATGAAGGAATACAGATTGTGATGGTTCATAATGTGCTTCTAATGGTGTGTAGTTGTCTGGTTGTCTATATCTATGAGACCTATGGGTTAGCATATGCCCACCCACAGGCCTCACTTGGTGATGTTACATGCTTGAGAGTTTTGAGGTCCAATTAATCATGTTGAGCATCAGTTTATCTGCTACTGGATCCTTTCCAAGATTTTTCACTATCCGTAAAGCTGAAAGAACATATTGGCCTTCTCCATAAGCTACTGTCCCTAGATCCACGCCATACCAGGCAGGCTCTGGTCCTCTATAATTTCTTGTTACGGGGTTCTTGAAGTACCAGTCATGGCTGACAGAAGCCACAATTAGGTCTTTCTCCTCCACACCCTGAATAGACTGGGAACTCCAGATATTCTCATACTCATTTTCCATCATGCAGTTAGCAGGCAACCCATTGAATACGGGATGCTTAGCTACCAGATGTGAAACAGTGATCCATAATCCCCTGGCAGGTCTTAAGGTAATCTCAAAAGGTAGTACATGCGCATCAGGAACTTTTCCCCCTCTATTAATCAGGTTTTGGTCCCTTGGTCTTACTACCCCTAGATGTACTACTGTTCCTCCCTCCTTAGCAAACTGAGCTAACTGACGGAAACGCTCCTCATCCTCAGGTCCATTAATAGTGGATTGGGTGACAAATACAGGTAGGTCCTTAGCGGTATTTGCGTCAAACATCTCATAAGCCATTCCCTTATCCTTTAAGAACCCGGTGAGGAATTTATTCGCATCAAAGAGGGCTATGTTTGCAGATGAGGGCTCCAGTTGTTTATCTATATATACTTCAAAGCCAAATTCATTGGTAGAGATTTCATTACCTGATTCATCAGACAGGGAAACAGTGGCAGTGTAAATACCTGATAGCTTCTGGGTATTTAATGGCTCATTTAATATCTCATTGATTCCTGCTTTTAGGTCAACATTCTTCTCTATGGTCTTGATGAGCTTACCCTTCTCTGACTGAATGGTAAGCATTAATTTTCCAGAAATAGCTTCTTCATCATTAATCCCTTTAAGGATGATCTTGGCTCCTTGGTGAGCATAGATATTTCTGGGTCGTACTTGCAGGGCTAAGTACCTAGGCTGATTTGCCTCCTGGGTTCCATAATACGATTCCTTCGGATTTCTAAACAGATCGAGTAATCCAGCACCTGTCACCCAATCTCCTCCTGTGAAAGCATGAACTACATAGCCTTTCACTTTCTCATTAGAGCGTATAGCTTCCAGCATTCGTTTATTTCCTTGAGAATGGATACGCTGCTGCTGCTTACAAAATTCCTGTAGATCTGGATAGATTGCATCAAAGCCTGTTTCAGCTAATACATCTGTGAACCAGCTAGCCAGGTTTTGATGATAGCGGTAGGCTGGGGTTAGTGGGTTCCCCATTTTTCTAAACCGCTCATTATTATCTACTAGGTCTGGTAAACTACCATATCCTATTTCAGAAACTATGGATAATGCCCCTTGGACAGTCTCACTATGGGTAAATCTCCCTCTTGGTAATCCCATCTTCTTTAGCTCTTCATCTGTCCTGGAAATAGTTTGAAATTTATCATATAGGCCATTATCCAGTGGGGCACCCGGATAAGCATGTACATCATTGAACTTTATGCCTTCATAGCTTCCTGGAAGGTACATATTAGACCCTCCGAAAAAGCCTCCTGACTCATCAAGAATCAGTCGGGTAGGATCCAGGTTTCTTATGACTAAGGCCATATCATGCTTTAGCCTGGCTACTTCCTGACGGTGTACCTCATTAAAGATTTCCCACTCAATCACACAGGGATGATTCCGATCCCTGAGCACAGTAGACCTGACCTCATTCTCTATCCTTTTATTTAGGTAAGGAGTAGCTGTAGGGTGCTGATCCATACATTCTAGTGCCAGCCCTCCATATACCATGAGACCCATCTCATCACAGAGATCCAACCACATAGGCGGGGGGGGCTTCCGCCACGGACGAATGACATTAAACCCACAGTCCATGGCCAGTTGAATCTCCTTTCGGGCCATTTCCTCACTGTCAGGATAGGCCATTTTAACAGGATACAAGCCTTCAAAAAATACGCCCTTTATATAAATGGGTTTGCCATTAAGCATAAACTCATCTCCCTTAATGGTCAGTTCTCGCATCCCAAATCTTACTTCATCCACATCCTGTTTTTGAGATGCCTCAGAAAGGGTAACTCTTGCTATATATAAGTGCGGATTTTTAGGCTCCCAATAAGTAGCATCAGGAATTTCAAGGGTGAGGCTGCTGACCGTATGGCCAGGATTTAGCTCAGCAGACAGTGTTTTGCTAGCTACTATGTCAGATGGATTGTTTCTCGCAAAAACTTCTACCTGGTAAGAAATATCTTTGATAGCTTTGGTCTTATTCTCCAGGGTGATATCTATTTCAGCTGTGTTATCCGAGATATTTGGCTTCACAAAAATGTCATCCACAAATAGCTTATTGGTAGCCAGGAGTTTGACAGGTTGCCAAATACCGCCTGTAATAGCTCCCCGCCAGTGTGGCATGTCATAAGGTCCAAGTCCATCAATGTGTTTGTCCTCATTTAAGATAGGGCCTACTACCCGTAGGCTCATGAAATTCTTTTCTCCATATTTCAGGAAATCCTCTACCCTCAGCTCAAAGGGGCCGTATCCGCCTTCATGCATCCCCACAGGATGATCATTTACCCATACTTCAGCTATGTAATTCACAGCGTCAAACTGTAGCTGTACATATTTCCCCTCCCAGTTTTTAGGAACGGAGAAATGCCTTCCATAAAAGGCTACCCCTTCATAGTCTTGTTCTATTTCTTCCCAGCTGCTGGGAACAGAGATATTACGTAGTCTCTTACTTGCAAAAAAGGCTTGTTCTTGATTCCAGCCTCCTTCTCTTCCTTTATTTCCTTCATCAAAAATGATATTCCACTCTCCATTAAGGGATAGCTCTTCCCTCACTGCTGAGGCTTCATTGGTGTTTTGATCCATTTGCCCGATTAAGGGCACATGAATTAACAAAGCAAATGCGATGGCATGTATAATTAGAAATGGATTCATTCCTTTGGTTTTTAATTCCTGTTCATGTTTACATGGAAGTATTCTTCCATTCTTATTCACTCCCTATTCTATCTATTCCCAGTCAGTCTAGGTCACCCTCCTCTTCCTGTCCGTGTTAGGTCTCTCCTACTACTTGTCTTCCTGACTTACCCATAAGCTCTTGGCGGAGGAAAGATCCAGGTCAAACAGCTCTCAAAACTGTCTTGGACACTAGACTAAGCCTAGGTATCCAAGACGTTCATCGCATTTAGATCATATGAAATGATCCCTAACAATTGACTACTACAGCCTATTTGAGAACTATCTGAAAGTTTTTACTCAATGGTATTTATGTTGAACCTAATTTACGGTTATGGTTATGCTTTTTGTCTGGGTATCATACTCATACTCGCTACCTGAGGGTACCCTGTTGGTTTGGTATCCATCTCCTGAGTACTGTTTATCACTAATGTTTGTATAAACAAGGGTAGCTTCATAGGTACCTGATGTGGCATACACGTGCGTATAGGTTTTATCTGCCAGAAAGGGGTTAATAGAAAATCCCTTATCAAATCCTCCTTCAGGGGCAAAGTCAGCTGCCTCTACTGTGAAGTAAGGCATGAAGAGGCCTACTCCATCTACATTAAACTTATCCCCAAAGATGTCACCATGAAGTATATTTTGAGCCGTAGAAAGGGCATAGTATTCCACGCCAATAACCGCTCTAAAGGCTTCCAACACATCTGTCGCCAGAATACTTGTGGCAGGGGGTACTAATAAAGAGTCCAGGAATGACTGCTCAAATAATCCAGCAGCTACCATATCATTGAATCCCTCTTCAGTCAGATAAGTAGTTTCTCTGTGCAGTTCTTCATCAGTTAGTCCCTGGGTAAGCACATACACACTACGGTTAAAGTCATGGCCAGCATCCCCTGTGTATAGGGAGATTCCATCAGCTTGGCCATCAATGGTAAAGACTACTGATTCTCCAGCATTAATTGTGGTACTGGATGCTGCAAAGTCTATGTCAGGTACTACAATTTCTTCTTCACAGGAGAAAAGGAATAGCACCATAATGATTAATATGAAGTTTTTCATTGTTCTTTTGTTAAGTGCTAAGAATGGATTAATAACCAGGATTTTGTGTCAGGTTGGGATTTCCATCTATCTCAAACTGCGGTATAGGAAGAAGATTATGAAATTCCTGCACGTTCTGCCAAGCGATGTAAAACCAGTTCACATAGGGCGCACTTCCAGAAGCCTTGATAGATTCTACTAATCTTCCCCAACGCTGAAGGTCAAAATACCTATGCCCCTCATTACATAATTCGCGGGTTCTTTCGAGATAGATGTATTCATTGAAAGAAGCATAGTCATACTCACCCATCATTAAGGCAGGAACAGATTCTGTTTCTGTTAAAACCCTTGGGACTACATCTTCATGAACACTTCCTACATTTACATTTGATGCTCTTTTACGCAGGGCATTCACTGCATCCATAGCTTCCTGGGTAGGGCTCCCAAAGAACTCGTTTTCAGCTTCAGCTAACATTAGATGAGCATCTGCCAAACGGTAGATAACTATGTTTCTCCCATCATCCCAGTGTGCATTGATTTGCTCTCTTACAGGCACGTTTCTCCACTTAGCACTAAAGTGGGCAAATGCATTATTCCCTCTTAGGGTAGGCTGGCCGTTTACTCTTCTCACCTGTAGGTTAGTAGTAGTCCAGTTTAAGCGTACACTGTCCCCCTCAGGAAAGAAAGAGCGGGCTACTCTTCTGGTTACATTACTTTCAGGCCATACACCCCAATTAGGTTCACTGATGGGATTGGCTCCAATAGACTGGATTCCTTTCCACTGATACTGCCTATGTCCTAGGCTAGGATCTTGACCACCCAGAAAGTTCACCTCGAAGATTACCTCCTCATTACTTTCATTTCTGAATACATCCGGGAAATAAGGCACTAAGCTGTAAGTCCCAGAGAAAATGACATCCTTACAATAGTCAATACACTTTTGATAGTCCGCCATGACATCTCCATTACCTTTCCCGATTTTAGCCATGGAAGCCCGTCTCAGATAGATCTTAGCTAACAGCATTCTCACGGCCCCTTTCGTAACTCTACCCTCTTCATAACTTTCTCCTCCTACTGATTCAAATCTCTCTCCCAGGTGTGCCAGCGCCCATTCCAAATCTGGAATAATCTGATCATAAATGACATCTATACTGGTTCTGGTAGGGGTAAACTCTTCCCTGTTAGAAGCATTATCAGGAACCAACTTCATGGGTACATCTCCAAAGTATCTGATGAGATCAAAGTATTTTAAAGAGCGTAAAAAGAGCGCTTCTGCTTTATATTTGTCTATTAATGACTGGTCCATAGGAACCTCATCTATTCCGCTTAGTAATAGATTAGCACGAGCTATCAGACGGTAGGCATCTGACCAATAGTTTTTTACCTGTGCGGAGGAAGAGGCTAATACATAGTTCCCTACTCCATCACGAGGACTCCAGGATGGCGTGGAATGCTCATCCGTAGTCAGCCAGTCCAGCATTTCATAAAAAGAGTCTGATGCAAGGGTGGTATAGACGCCCAAGAGAGCCAGCTTGGCACTACTTTGGGATTCAAAAATATTAGCTGATGATAAATTGGTTGTTGGTTTTTCAGTTAGGTAATCATCATCACACCCAACTACCATGCATAGAAAAATAGCTATTGTTAATATGAATTTTAATTTCATGACTTTAAATATTGAAAAATAATTATAGGAGAATAATTATCTAAAAATCTAAATTAAGACCAATCTGATACTGTCGGACCCAAGGGTAAGCACCTATATCTACGCCAGGAGCGATCTGTGAAAATGCGCCGGTAGAAACGGAAACTTCAGGGTCAGTCCATGAGTAGCGATTAATGTTGAATACATTGATCACCGTGCCATAAAGCCTAAGTCTGAAAGGGTTTAGGTTAGCTGTATAGCCTAAGGTTACTCTGTCTAATTTCAAGAATGATCCATCCTCAATATATTCGGAATTCATAGTTCCATCCTTAGAGGCATTTTTATAGGTCACATAGTTTCTCTGTGGATGTCTGAAAGAATAAATGTTATTGATGATGGGATTGATGGTAGTTCTAAAACTACGTGGGCTCAATAGGCTGGCAATATTTCCATTCACGATGTCATTCCCATAAGACCAATGCATGACAAAGGAGAAATCGAAATTTTTGTACCTAAAGTTATTGGCTAATCCACCTATGAAGTCAGGGTTAGTATCCCCTATGGGTACACGGTCAAGATCATCAATCACGCCATCTCTGTTTATGTCCACAAACTTTTGGTGGCCTGGCAGAATGGATTGATGTGTAGCTGAGTTAGCTACTTCCGTAGAGGTATTGAATACTTCATCAAGGATGAATCCATAGAAGATTCCCACCGGCTGACCCACCTGAAGGAGAATATTATTATCAATGTTTCCTCCCAGATTAGTGGTGAAGAAGATTTGATTTCTCGGCCCCAGATCTAGCACCTTACTCCTATTGAAAGAAATATTGAAATCTGTACTCCATGTAAACTTGGGCTTCTTGATATTGACAGAAGATACAGCAAATTCAAATCCTCTATTTCTCACAGAACCTACATTCTCCGTGATAAACTCAAAACCAGTAGTAGAAGGAAGCTGATTCTCCAGCAGTAAGTCTCTGGTAATC
>JBCCLI010000082.1:0-19320 GCA_039026975.1 Bacteroidota bacterium
ATGCTATGGTTTGCTTCTTCTATGTCATCATAGCTCCATCCAGAAGCATTCATCCCCAGTGGAGAAAGAATATGTTTTCTTGTAAATTCCTGATAGGAGATGTTTGTAGCCTTTTCAATGACGTAAGCGGCTAGCGCAGCTCCTACATTACTGTACTCATACTTGGTTCCCGCTTTCTTCTTGAGGAAGTTTTTCTTGCTATACCATTTCCCTTCAGGAGATAGGAAGTAGGTAAGGTATTCCTGCATGCTTGCTTGTTCACCGTAAACATGGAATACTTCTGACTGATTTACGAGGGTAGGAGCGTCCTTATCATCTGCATCTAACAAATAGTAGGCTTTCTGATCATATAGGTCCGTATCCTTAATGGTGAAGGTATGGGTAGCTAGCTGCCTAATGGTAATCGGTTCACCAGGGAAATAGGGATTCTCTACCCCAAAATCCAGGTAGTCTGATGTAGGGTCGTCCAGATTCAGCAAACCCAGCTCTTGCGCCTTGAGTAAAGAGATACCTATCAACGTTTTTGAAACAGATCCTATATTCTGAAGGGTTTCAGGAGTATAGGGCAGCTGCTTATCTGTATCCGCATATCCGTATCCCTTAGAAAAGTATACCTCACCTTCCGAGAAGATGGACAGACCAAAACCCTTAATCAACCCAATTTCTCCTATGGCCTGAATCCTCTCGTCTAGTTCAGTCAAACTTCCCTGATCTACATTTTGAGAGAAACCTGATCCTCCTAAGATACTTCCCAGGACCAGTACAGTGCTTAAGTATTTGAATGCTGATGAGATCATATCCTGATTCACTTTTGTATTCCAGCTTGTATTCTAAGCAATTGACTTAAAAAACTCAGGTTAGTAGCAGCATTTAACGGCTTATTCTTTGAACTGGGATGTTTTTTCTGTGAATGAGGGGAACGGATGAAGCAAATTTGATTAACCTACAGCATGGAATTCAAGCTCTCTTTTACTTCACTTCTAAAGATTCGTTGGGAGCATCTTTTTCAGTTCCTCCTCTGGGGAGTCTATTTCGCCACCATCAATGTGAACTGGACAGGAGAATGGTTTGCTCCCTATATATTCCCTGAGAATATTCCTCCCCATCTCGCCATTTTATTTCCGCTTATCTTTCTGGCTAACGTCTACTTCTTTGTGCCCAGGTACTTCAATCGGGAAAAGTGGTATCTGTATATTCTCCACTGGATCATCCTATTTGCTGCTTTAGAATTAGTAAGAACACTCCTCTTTATGATCTTCATGGATCACTCTCATCAGCATAGCTTTTTATCAGAATTAACAAGTAACAACAGCCTCATTTTCGGGCGACTGAATTTTATTACCTATAATATGCTCTTCTGGTCTTTATTCTACCGCTTTTTACTAGACCGGTTTACCGAGAGAGTACCTACTGAAGAAAAAGTATCGCCTCATACAGAAGAGGCTTTAGCACCCGTTCAGTCTTTGACAAATCAGGATGATGAGCCTGCCCAGAATCTAATTTTCAAAAAGGGAAAGGAAGAGGTGATTCTGGAAGTAAAGGAGGTAGTCTACTTTCAGGCGCAGGGAGACTTTGTCTTGGCAGTAGATACGGAAGGCAAGAAATATGTCATCAATAAATCCCTAAGAGACATTTACCGGGAGATAGGTGAGGAGATATTTTACCAGATCAATCGAAGTGAGATCGTGAACAGGCAGTACGTCCAGAAATTCTCTACCCACATCAAGAATCGCTTGAAAATAGCGCTTACTAATGCTGAGGTGTTGTATTCTGCGAATAGTCGAACGCCTGGTTTCCGTAAATGGATAAAAAGCTAGATAGCTAGCCATTAACTTCCCTCTACTTCTGCTGTGCTACTACTTGTACACTTTTTATCTCATTGTTTCCAGTGATGGTGGGGAAATACATGAGTTCTGCCTGGGCCGGATTCAGGCTAAAGGTTCCTTCAAATTTGGGAAGAATGTCTACCGTATAAGTGTGTGTTCCAGGCTCTATCTTTTCTATATACACCCGTAGCTCATTTTTAGCGTATTCTCTTTCGCTACCCATGGCTAATGGGTTCTCACTCTTTTGGTAGTATGAGCATCCGGCCGGTATGGGCAACTTAAGCAGCATATATTCTGCCTGCCGTTTGGCTTGAACTTGTACACTGAGGGTAACGGGTTTTCCTACCTCTAGCACATATGCTTCTCCATCTCCTAGTTTAGTAGTTATCTTAACATGCTCATCAAGGGTGGAGGGAGCATCATCCCAATATTCCTGGTAAGCTGTCAGGTATAGGGGATCGGTTCCTTGCTTGTTGAAGGTAATCTTCTGCTCCGCTGCCAATATGATTTCTCCAGGGAAGGTCTCTACCAGTACTTCTCTGTCTGCTTCTACTTGTAGGGTACTCCCTTTCTCATTTCCACTACTTTTTTTCAGGTCTGGGAAAATGGTGTTTATGATGCCTGAAAGGGCATAGGTATTACAGTTCCCACTTGCAGCTTGAGATATGAGATAATTTCTTACTCCTTCCAGGTCTGCGTCATGATCTGCTGTATCTCTTTTCAAGATTCTATATGATAATAAGCTGAGCTGGATAGAATTATTGAATAGCGATCTGCTAAAGGAAGGGGTATCCTGGTAGTATACATCCCCTAATACGGTTTCCATCCTATGTTTCTGCAAGAGGGATAAGTCATAGGCAAGCCCTAACTGCTGCTGAATGTCTATGAGGTATAGGCTATCCACGCTAGTAAGATCAGGGGTGGAGAGAATATCTGTAAGCTGAAGCCCCAAAGGTGCCTCTGGATTCATCTTCAACAGCATACTGAGGATTTGAATTTTTTCAGTAGCATGAGCCGTCTTACTAAATCTCTTCAAGAGGGAAGCCCCCATTTCTTCAAATGGGATATCCACCACAAAGCCATTATCCATAGCAAAAAGAAAACTTTCAATAACACGTCTACTTACCCAGGCTGTAGTTTCCCCTTTTCCCCACCAGGCCCAAAGCCCTTCCTGGTTTTGGTTTTTCCGTAATTTTCTGATGAACTTCACAGCCTGAAGGCTATCTCTGGAAGCTTTTCTCATCCGGTATAAAGAAACGGCAGCCATAAGCTTCCCCGCCATTTGTTCATTGCAATTATACTCGTAGGATAGCAGCGACTCCAATTCTTTCTCTAACACATCTAGTTTGCTTGCCTGTGCATATACATGCACGTCTCCCAGCTTAGGGTCAGGTATATATGTGATACTCGTATCCCCTGCGAGCTTGAAAAACTGGCCCTTAGCTGCTAGCATCCCTTTTGGGAAAACAGGAATACTTCTTTTCTCTCCATCCAGGTACCCACTTGGTGTTTCTAGCTGATAAGTAATCATTTGAGAATCCTTCCCGGCTATGATATAGCTGTAATCCAATATAGGCTTATCTGTCAGAGTGTATTTTTCTCTCCTCTCATCTGAAGAGAAATAAGTACTTACCTGGACAGTATCATTAGTATAGTTAGAAACTTCTCCTATGAGCCGTACGGTATCCCCTTCTAGGAGAAACCTGGGGACAGACAGCTTCGCCATTACTGGCTTGTAGGACTTCACTTGTTGGCTGAGTTGGCCGGATTGCTTTTTTCCATTCAGGGCGAGAACGTGAATGTCCCAGCCAGTGATATCATCTGGATACTGCACAGAAATGCTTGCTTTACCCTCCGCATCCGTTATGGCATTCGGTCTCCAGAAGGCATAGTCTGAGAAATTCTGCCTAATTGAATAGGCGCTTTCTCCGCTTTCCGATAAAGATAGAGGTACCTCAGGGAGGAAATTATTCTTTCTCATACCCGAGAGAATGTTGGCATCATCTGTATTGATAAGCATAACGCCATTGGCGGCTCTTGCACCATACAGACTTACGGCCTCCTCTCCTGATAAGACCTGAGCGTTTGCTATTAAGCTAGCCTGGAGGGTGGAGGCATCTCCCGTGTACACTTGCCCATTAATGATGATAAGTGGGTTCTCCATCTTTACTGAAGTCAACCCCTTAATCCTTACTCCTTTAGCCCGTCCAGCCAGGGTAGTGGTTACCCCTGCGTACCTACGCCTTTTTTTACTAACAACATCATATTCTCTTACCACGACCTCTTCCAACATAAGGGCTTCTTGCTTTAAGCGGATAAGCAGAAAGGTATCCGCGTCAATAGTAACTAGCCTGGGAGCGTATCCTAAGTAGCTTATGCTTAGCTGCGTACGATTAGGGGGAACAAAAAATGAATATTCTCCTTCCTCATTTGTATAAGTCCCTTGCCTGGTCCCTTTTACTGTAACAGCTACCCCATTCAATGGCGCATTCGTTTGTGCGTCTACTACCCTTCCTTTAATCATCTTTCCTCCAACGGTAGAAAAATAGGAATGCTGGTATAAGTTATGTATACGCATGTCATCCGCCTTATCCAGTCTTCCTTCTCTCTGTGCAGCTTCCAGGATTCTATTGATTTCTTGACCAAAAGAATCTACAAGCATAGGCTGATCTGGGATAGAAAGTATGGTGAGCCCATTAGGAGAAAGCATAATAGAATCTATCAAAACATACTTTTCTCCTGGAAAAAGCAGCATAAGGCGGTATACATCCGCAGCTAACCCACTAAATTTTCTGCTGGTACCAGGGTAGATAGCTTGTAAGATGGATGCACGCTGTCTTAGGAGCACACTGTTCAATAACTGATCTTCTCTTTCTACCTTAGACAGGTCTATCCTTAAAGCTGCTGTCCCTCTCTCTCCTGCCGGAGGTTGGGTGAGAAGTTTACGTCTTCTTTTCTCGGCTATATGCAACTTCCAAAATTCTTCTATGCTATCAGATGTATATACCTCATCCACCAAGCTACTGGGTGAGCCATAGTTCCACAGGCTTTCAGGAAAGTATCTGCCTTCATCTAAGCTGGTCATTTTCAAAAGGTCAGGACTAAATTCATACTTATAGCCTCCCTCATGCCGGAAGGCAGTGCTAAATCCATCCATCTCCTTTAGCATATAACGCCCACTGACGGGCCCAGCCAGATTAACCCTTGTCTCTGAAGGGTATCTCACTTTTTCAGGGTCTGGAAGTAAAAAATGAACCTCTTCTCCCTGATATAAATACCTGTACACATCAGGGCCAGGGTGGGTATAAGGAAAGATGTAGGGATATAGCTGTGCTTTTTCATAAGCACTTAACACGGGTTCCTTAGCTGATACCCTGATATGCTTCCCCCTATGTTCTGGAGAAACACTAAAGATGTGCTTATGCCCTTTCTCAAAAAATAAGCTATCTATGAGGATCTCATGTCTAGCTGTTCTTAGCCTAACTGTATGGTAGCCTGAGTCCACCCGAAAAGAGTAGGGGCTTGTGTTTTCAGACCAGCTAACATACACTGGGCTATTATCTAGGTAAATGACATGTATATTCTGCCTATTCCCCCTATGATAAACAAAGGGAGCAAACTGAGTAATCCCACTTTCTACTGGATACTGAAACCTGTACACGGAATCCCCTGGATAAATAAACTGGTAGTAGGGGATGCTGTCCAAGGAGGGGAACTCTATCCATTGTGTATTGACAAGGGGATTCTCCCTGCTTATGGATTCATTAGACGCGCTAAATTCATTGAAGAATTTTCTGGAAGGGTACAATTTTCCCAAGTAAGGAAGCACTGGGGCAGGCTTGTCAAATTTTGAGGTATATCCATAGACTGTTAGGTCTACTCCCTCCACAGCTTCTCCATGTACATCTGTAACAGAAACCTCTATGTCCACCTCTTGACCGGGATGAACCACCAGCGGATGCATGGCCTGTATCCTTAACTCGTTTTCATAAAAGGGGATCTGAAAATTTTCCTTGATCACTGTTCCTCCCCAGATGTACTGGATAGATAGAAAATAATCTTGTTTCAAGGTACTAGCAGTGGAAAACATTAGTTCCTGCACATATCCCTTTTCTATTTCCTGGTTCTTTCTGTACAAAAAGTAGGAGAATGGAATGTTACGTGGATTTACAGATGTGATGAAAAGAGAATCTTTAGTTCTGGTGGAAGAAAACTGTAACAGAGCTGCTTCCTGGCTTATGGTAAGCTCTTCAGAGACAGCTTCCCCTACTGCTTCATACCCATAAAAATGTGGGTTCACGGGTACTATATATGGGGTACTGTCTTTGGCTATTAACTCCTTATTTCCGAATATATCATGTCCATACAGGCTGACGGAAACAGACCTTTCCTGAGTGTTTTCCCGAAAAGAAACCGAGAGGCTATCAGATAGTAGTGTAAGAGATATGGCTTCCTTTTTATGAAAGAACTGGACTTTTTCCTTTTTGGTTAAGCGCTGGTTAGTAGTGGTGAGTAAAGAGGCAGAAATCTCATATTTCAGATTCACTTCAGGAAAGAGGCTATCTGGAACTTCTACAGAAAAGGGCTTATCATCAAATAAGGGTTTCTGAAGGTAGAGTAGGGTATCTGGAATAAATACACTCTCCTTGAAGGCCTTATGTACTCCTACTGATTTTACTAATAGCTCTACTGTTCCCCCTTTCTGCAGTAATCCATTACTATCTACTGCTTTTAGGCTGACAGTAAGAGAAGAGTCTCTATAGTGATTTCGGGAAGAGATAGCGAGGCTAAGCTTTACTTCATCTAGTTCGTAATCTTCATATTTTACATCCCTAGAAATGTATGCTTCTTTGCTTCTTTTCTCCTCCAACAGTTTAATTCCTATGTTATCATCTAGCTTTAGGTTCAGGGAATCATGTAATACAAATTCTGCCTGATAGCTTCCAGGTCTAGTGGGGGAAACGCTGAATAAGGTCTTAGGGCCTACTTTAAGAAGAAGCGACTTCTTAAGTGGTTTCCCATTTTCATTGACTATAAAGGCCTTTACTTTCACTGTATCATTAGGCAAATATCTTGGCTTGTTGGTGACTAGGTAGCCGGGCCAGCGGGTGTACCTGTTTCTACAGTGATATTCATCAAATAAGCACATGAACCCCTTAAAAGTGCGTCTGGCGAAGCCCACTGTCCTAGCTATTTTCCCTTGGGGATATCTATGAGTGATAGATTTTACACCATCCACGGGTAGGAGTAATACATATTCTATGGGTAGCCAAAGATACTTAACTGGTGCCTTGCGCATGACCTGGGAATAGGCCCTCCCTACTACGGGATTATTGATTCTTCTATCCAGACTAGCAAAGGAGATATTGCCTTGGTAGCTTATTTCTATTACCCCTTGCTGATTGGATTTTTCCTGTCTGTAGGCTTGTAGATCAGGATCAAAACGTAGTCTTTTACCATTCACTTTGATCTTGGCTTCTGTGATGAGATTCCCTTCCTTACCCCTTAGCTGAATCAGAAGATCCCTGCTGTTATTCAGGACATAGAGCATGATGTCTGAAACAGACTGTATGAATATGTGTTGCTCATTACCATATGCGTAGGTTTTTAGGTAATGGCCTACTGATAATTTTTGTTGAAACCCACTGTCTAGTAGATAACTAGCTACCAGGGTATGGTAAAAGGAACTGTCAATAATCCAGCTTCCTTTTTTGTAGATTTTCTTCGCTTCTTTATCTGTGAGTTGATAGATATATCCTCGCTGACTCTTTTGGCGGCTAGTCAGCAAATCCTGAGCAGGTAGTATGACCCAACCACAAATGAATAATATACTTAGGAGTAGAAGCTTTTTCACTGGACAATCGACTAGTTATTTATCTTTTAAACGTGCTTTTTTTTAAAATGTCTCCTTAGACAGGGTAACTGCCTCCCATGTATTACTATTCTACCCCCCCATAAACAAAAAACCTCCCAGGTGGGAGGTTTTCTTTCTCAAGTTAGGTGTTAATACTTTCTAGTATCCAGCCTTGTAGCGTTCGTCTTCTACGTCTGCTATATCTTTCAAGGTCTGATCTATTTTAGCTTGTAAGGCAGTTTTTCCTGTGAGTGCCTCACTTTCTCTCTTAGTAATCAGTGTCTCGTTTTCCAGGTTCAGGGGCTCCGTTGCCTGTGTTACCTTAAATATATACACACCATTTAATCCTTCCAAGGGATCTGATACTTCTGCTTCCCCCATGGAACTTAGTTTCCCTATCAGGTAGTAATCTGCCCCAATTCCCGGAATGGTGCTTGTCTCAAAGTTAATACCGGCTGCATTACTAACAAAAGACCCTGCGCTGTGAGTATCATTATAGGATTTACTAACCGCATTCAAGTCATCAGATAATGCTAGACCAGTTAGTCTTTTCTTAATTAGTTCTGCCTTCTTTTGGTTGATTACTTTTCTGTTTACTTCTGTACGCAAATCTTCTAAGCTACGTGTTCCCTCTCTGCGTTTTTCTATCACTTCAGCCACCACATAGCTATTCCCTATTCTTAAGACTTCAGAAATATCTCCTTCACCTGACTCTAATCCCCACCTGATAAGCTCTCTCCCCCCTTCTAATCCGTTCACAAATCTGGTTTCAGGCGTAAAGGGATTTGACTGAATAGCATTCTGTCCTTTAGTTACAGCGGCTGTATCTATGTTCCCTGCTCTAGTTACCTCACTCAAAAAGATATTAGCATCCTGGAACACCCCCTTGTCTGTAGCAGAACCAGCAAACACTTCTTCTTCTATCTCAGCCAGGGCATATTCCTTATTGGTGCGAGCTTCCACAAAGACTACATGATAGCCTTCCTCACTCTTAACGGTACGCATAGCACCAGATGGGATTTTACTTACATCATTGAAGAAGTCTTCTCCATACTTATTGTCTTTAGTAAGCCATCCTAGGCTTCCTCCTTTAGTCTTAGTCTGGAAATCTCTGGAGTTCTCATTAGCCAGGTCAAAGAAATTATCTGCATTAGCTGTTCTTGCTAATTCGTTAGCTCTACTTCTAGCTTCTCTGTCTGCCGCATTATCATCTCCCGTAGCCTTTATAAGAATATGCTTAACCTTAGCAAAGGTCTCTTCTCCGGTCTGGGTTTCCACTACTTTATAAAGCTTATAGTAGCCGGCCTCAAAGACAGGACCTAAAATGGTTCCTTCACTGGCATCCGCTAAAATATCCTGTAACCCTTCACTCAGATCAGTAACTGATTTAAATTCTCCCAGGTAAGGCGTTCTGGATTTATTGCTAGTGAATACGGAGTCATTTGGCGCGTCCTCAAAACGCTCTTTATACCCCAGCACTCTGTTCCTCGCTCTGGCAGAATCTTCTTCTGTAGCTTCTACGGGAAAACGAACGAATTTCACATACGTCTCTTCAGCCTGCTTATATCTGTTTTTATTCTCACTGATATAGCTTTCTAATTCGCTATCAGTAACTGAAACCAGGGAGTCAGGTATCTGTGCATAATTTATAGCTAGATACTCTGCATTTACATTACGATTCTGGTCATTGTATTTTTGCTGCGCTTGAGGTCCCGACCCCAGGTAAGCAGCGGATACCATATTATTATACCGCTCAGTAGCTCTACTCTTAGCTAGAAAATCTTCAAATACGAGAAGCTGGTCTGCCATGTCCTCATTTTCTAACAGGCTTGAGAGCTGAGAACGGACAAAATCAGGATCAAACTCCTGTCCAGGTGCGGTAAAACTTTGCCGTACAGCAGGGTGTATGTTCTTACCTGTAAACATATCATACACCTCCTCTCCGCTGATTTCTAGTCCATATTTTTCAAACTCCTTTTCATACAGGATTTCAGAGACCATCTGGTTCCATACCTGATCCATGATAAACCCTCTTTGGGATTCCGGTAAACTTGGATAGCGCTGTAATTCTGCCTGGTATCTTTCTTCGAAGTCAGCTGCAGTAATGGTTCTCCCAGCTATTTCTCCTACAGGTCTGGGACCCTGCGGGCCTCTGTTCATACCTGTGAGAAAGTCCGTGAGAATAAATCCTAGGGTAGCTATGGCTATGACTACCACTACAAGTCCCATATTATTCCTAATCCGGCTCAGTATCGACATATCAAAAATGCGTTTTTTCTACTTTTTCCTGTAATAATCCTAAGTATTAGGGGTTTATACAGATTTTTCAGGGCAACAAATTTCGTTTGAAATAGGCTAATTTCAAAATCAACCTTCAGAAAGGTGAAGAGTTGTTTTTTCTGGGACATTTACTTCTCTCTTGCATGGAGTTTTACAGAGATGATTTTACTGGGTGTAGCCTTTAAAATAGTAAATGTGTATATGCCTATTTCTATTTCTTCTCCCTGTTTAGGAATATCCTCATGATGATACATAATTAATCCCCCCAAGGTAGTATAATACTCCTCATCTGGTAGTTCTATGCCCAGCTCCTCTTCCTCATTCAAGTCATCTATCTCATGTCTGGCGCCCAGGAAAATGCTCCCATCATCATTAATTACTTTTATCAGGTCTTCATCTGGCAGTTCTTCCTCATCATGTTCATCTTCTATTTCTCCAAATACTTCTTCCACTAAGTCTTCCATGGTAATCATGCCTGAAGTACCTCCAAACTCATCTACCACTATGGCTACAGAACGTTTATTCTCAGAAAACTCTGCCAATAGGTTATTAGCTTGCATGGCTTCCGGGACTATGAATACTGGCTGGATGACTTCTCCTATATCCTGGGGTTTACTGAACATGGAAGAAGAGTGAACAAAGCCCACTATCTTATCTAGCGAATCTTCATACACAATAATCTTGGACAGGGCTGACTCTATAAAAGCATCCATCAGCTCTTCTACTTCTGCATCATTAGAGACAGCGATGATTTCTGTCCGGGGGATCATACATTCCCGGGCCTTGGTCTCTTTAAAGGAAAGGGCATTATTAAGCATTTCCGTATCCAGGTCCAGGTCCTCTATTTCCTTATTGCCACTGGCTGCTATCACCTCTTGTATGTACTGATCCAGGTCTTTTCTCCCCAGCCCTACAATTTTATCATCAGTGGTCACACGGAAAAGGTACCTCAGTATTAGGCGAGAAATGGCATTAACCAGTAAGACCGGCCATCTTAATATCCAGAAAAAGAAAGAAAGGATATAAGTAGCGGGAAAGACTATGGTGTCTGCCAGCTTTCTAAAAATAGCCTTAGGGATATACTCAGCAAATATGAGAATGATGAGGGTAGTAATGAGAGACTGAAGCAGCGTAAAGGTTAAAAAACTGCCAGAAACCCCCGCTAATAAAGGCTTAGTCAGCTCATCCATATACATGGTGAAGATGACTAGGGCCAGGTTATTTCCTATGAGAATGGTAATCAGGACTTCTGATACGCGCTTAGTAAACTTGGAAAGGATTATTGCTGAGCGGACGTTCTGACGTAGTTTTAATTCAATTTTTAGCCTACTGGAAGAAAGAAAGGCTATTTCCATTCCGGAGAAGAAGAAGGATAACACCAAACTCAGCAACAATATGATTATGACGGATAAAGGAACTTCCACGTACGCCAATTAAGTTTTTGTATAACCACTTATATCTTCCTCCTCTTCTAATTTCCTGATTTCTTCTTCCCGCCAGCGTTCAAACTTAATGCGCTGATTACGTCTAAAGGAATACATAAACCCGAATATCACCATGGCTACTAATAAGGCGCCAATGGTAGTGCTAGTAAGATGCTTAAATTCTGTTACAAGAAATACCAGTAACATAAAAGAACCTGCCAGATATACGTATTCTATGTGTTTCATGCCAGATGTCTCATCAGACTTGTATTATTGGACACTTTCATCCGCTTCCATTTCTCCTTGTATCCCAAAGATGGTGTACTGTGTGAATGAGCTATTAGACTTTAGGCCTTTACTTCCTCTGATAATTTTATCAGGAGTCTCTATGCGCACAGGCTTATCTGTATAAATGGAATCTATCCGGGCATCCCAAAATAGCTGTTCCGTTTCCAGGGTTTCATCCTGAAGATTACTAAGTACCACATCTCCAGTTAATTCTGCTAATCTTTTTTTCCTTCTAAACTTTCCTCCTATGGCTTCTGCTCTGCTGGAAAGATTACCGTTCTCATCATAAAACTCCAGCTCCACCCATTCCTGGAAATAATGAATGGGCTCAGGCCCCTCGCCCAGATCCTCTTCTCTCTCTATGACATGTCTGGACTTAAGTTTAGCTGTCAACTTAGCTGAGTCAGAAAAAATATAACTTACCCCAAAGGATTCTATGCTATTCCCATTCTCTTCCTGAGGTAGTGGTACTTCTTCCTGAGCTTTCTCCGGGGAAGAACAAGCAACCAAAATTCCAATTATCAAAAAATAAAATCCTCTCATGATGTATCAGGTATACAAAAATAAATGTATATTTTAGAATTTAAGCATGTCCGGAGTATTATATTTGCTCTTTGGTAGAAAAGTGTATGTTTCTACCCATAGGGTTGCCCTCCTTCATATATAGCATAGGGAGCCCTCCTCTTTCCATTTGTGTAGAAAGCTGAGTATTCATGTCTGAGAATCTTAAGAACCCAAAATATTATTTCAATCGAGAGTTAAGCTGGATAAAATTTAATGAGCGAGTATTGGAAGAGGCGGCGAGTAACAAGCACCCTCTTTTGGAAAGACTTAAGTTCATCAGCATCTTCAGCTCTAATCTGGATGAATTCTATATGATACGTGTGTCTGGCTTAAATGAGCAAGTACACGCTAACATCAGGGATATTCCTGCAGACGGTCTACTTCCAAGGGCTGTTCTAAGTAGAATATCGGCGGAAGTTCGACAGTTAATCAGCAGGCAGGCCCATATCCTTCAAGAAGATATTCTCCCTAAGCTTAAGCGGAGAGGAATACGGATCAGAGAAACCAACAGCTTAAGAAAACCTCAGAGTCAATACCTGTCAGACTATTTTAAAGAGAAGATATTTCCCGTGCTCACGCCCATGGCGATAGACTCTTCTCATCCTTTCCCTATTCTTAAAAACCTGGGGCTAAACCTAATGGTCCAGCTGAGAGAATCATATAAAAGTGAGATTAAAACAGCTGTAGTCCCTATTCCAAAACAGCTCCCCCGATTTATCCCCTTGCCCTCAGATAACGGCAAAAAGGACTTTGTGATTTTGGAAGATGTGATGAAAAAGCATGTAGGGCAGCTATTTCCTAAGCTGAAGATTCTGGATATATCAGAGTTCAGGATCACCAGGAATGCAGACCTTCAACTAGCAGAGGCTGAAGCGGATGACCTTTTAAAGTTTATTGAAAGAGAAATACGCAAAAGAAGACTGGCTACAGTAATCAGGCTAGAGGTCAGCAAAGAGATGCCGGAATCTGCCAGGCAGTTTCTGATGGAGAATATGGACTTAACGGAAACCTCCCTCTATGAATCCCCTACCTACCTGGATTTATCTGCTTTTATGTCTCTGATGAAAGTGGAAGTACCAGAGCTAAAGGACCAGTCTTTCCTGCCTGCGCTGGAAAAAAGACTCATCCATCAGTCCAGTATTTTCAAGGCTATTAGAGAAGGAGATATTCTTTTACATCATCCCTATGATAGTTTTAATCATGTAGTAGACTTCGTATCTCAGGCGGCCAAAGATCCTAAAGTGCTAGCCATTAAGCAGACTCTTTACAGAACCAGTGGTAACTCCCCCATAGTGTCTGCCCTCAAAAAAGCTGTGGAGAACGGTAAAAGTGTGACAGCACTGATAGAGCTTAAAGCCCGTTTTGATGAGGAGAATAATATTAGCTGGGCGAAGGACCTGGAGGAAACAGGCGTGAATGTCATCTACGGGTTGATGGGGCTGAAGACCCACTGTAAGATTAGTATGATTGTGAGGCAGGAAGGAGACTCTTTTAAAAGATACCTACACCTAAGCACAGGAAATTATAACGCCACTACTGCTAAAATTTACACTGACCTTTCCCTATTTACGGCTGATAAAGAAATGGGTGAGGATGCCTCAGGCTTATTCAACTTGCTGACAGGTTTTTCTCAGCAGGAGAATTGGAATAAGTTTCTCATAGCACCGGCCACTCTACGGAAGGGAATCAGTAAGCTAATCAAGGAATGCGTGAAAAACCACAAGAAGGATACCCCTGCCAGAATCATTATGGTCATGAACTCCCTGGTAGATCCTAATATGATAGAGGAGCTGTATAAGGCTTCCATGAAGGGCGTAAAAATAGAACTGGTAGTGAGGGGGATTTGCTGCTTAAAACCGGGAATTCCAGATATCAGTGAAAACATTACGGTTAAGAGCATAGTAGGGAGATTCCTGGAACACTGCAGAATCTTCTACTTTAAGCACAGCGGAAAATCCACTATTTATATGGGCAGCGCAGACCTTATGCAGCGCAACCTCAACAGAAGAGTAGAGCTGGTATTTCCTGTAGAAGACCCCAAGATTAAGCACCGGGTGAGAAACATTATCCAGGCGTTATTAGATGATACGGAAAAGTCCCGCTACCTGCATGCAGATGGGCAGTATACTTTCAGAGCGCCAGAACCCAACCAGAAATCTATCAATGTGCAGGAGCATCTCCTAAAGGAATCTAAAGAGAAAAATAAAGGCCTGGATACCATTGGCCTTGGATAGCAGCTCTTAGATAATCACTACTTACTGTAGAAAATCATACTTAGCAGCCCTTAGTAAGGAGGCCTCTTCTCTACAGCTATTAGCTTATTGACATTCTTCTTTCCGAATTTTCTATTTCAAACATGGCATGAGTTGGGAAAGCTTCCTCCTCTTTGACTACCTTTAGGGCTGAAACAGAAGCTATGCAACACGTCACACAAGAGGTAGCCTCCCAATTAGGCCTCCTTCCAGAAGAGTTTGAGAAGATTAAAGATATTCTTGGGAGAACACCCAACTTCACAGAACTCAGTGTCTACTCAGTCATGTGGAGTGAACACTGTTCTTACAAAAATTCTATTCTCCAGCTAAAAACGCTTCCTAATAAGGGAGAAAATGTGTTAGCAGGTGCAGGGGAAGAAGGTGCTGGCCTCATGGCCTTAGGAGATACCTTAGCTGTAGCTTTTAAAATAGAATCTCATAATCACCCTTCTGCCATAGAGCCTTATCAGGGGGCCGCCACCGGAGTAGGAGGTATTCATAGGGACATCTTTAGTTTAGGCGCCCGCCCTGTAGCCTCCCTAAATTCTCTCAGGTTTGGGGACTTAACCCATGCGCGTACGCAGCACCTCCTAAAAGGGGTAGTCAAGGGCATAGGTGATTATGGAAATGCCTTTGGCGTTCCCACTGTGGCTGGGGAGATAGACTTTGATCCCTGCTACCATGTAAATCCGCTGGTAAATGCCATGTCAGTAGGCATAGTAGAAAGAGGAAAAACGGCTTCTGCCATTGCCCTGGGAAAGGGAAATCCCGTTTTTATTGTGGGTTCTGCTACAGGGAAGGATGGCATACACGGTGCTACCTTTGCCTCTGAAGATATTAATGAAGAATCAGAAGAGAAATTACCTTCCGTACAGGTAGGAGATCCTTTTGCGGAGAAGCTGTTACTGGAAGCTACCCTGGAGGTCATTGCCAGTGGGGTAACGGTAGGGGTGCAAGACATGGGGGCGGCAGGTATTACCTGTGCTACCTGTGAAATGGCTGCCAAAGGAGAAGTAGGGATGGATGTGTGGCTGGACAAAGTTCCTATGCGGCAAAAAGATATGAAGCCTTTTGAGATTCTTCTCTCTGAATCCCAGGAGAGAATGCTTATTGTGGTAGAGAAGGGGAAAGAAGAGACCATCAAAGGCATTTTCGAAAAATGGGATCTCTACTGTGAACACATAGCTGTAGTTACAGATAGCGGATACCTGCGCTACTACATGGGTGGAGCGCAAGTAGCAGCAGTTCCTTCAGCCAGCTTGGTCCTGGGGGGGGGTGCACCTGTATATATTAGAGAACAAAAGGAACCAGCCTACAGGGAAGAAATTAAGGCCTTCCACCTTGAGGATGTGCCAGCCCCTACTTCTTATAAGGAGGTGATAGAACAGCTGCTGACCATTCCGTCTATTGCTTCCAAGCGCTGGATCACCACCCAGTATGATTCCATGGTAGGTACAGCCAACCTCTCGACCAATCGGCCTACTGACGCAGCTGTCATCAGAATCCATGGTACTAACCAGGGGCTGGCTGTTACTACTGACTGTAATTCCCGCTATGTACACGCAGATCCTTTCCGCGGGACGGCCTTAGCAGTAGCAGAAGCAGCCAGAAATCTGGTATGCTCCGGCGCTAAGCCATTGGGAGTTACTAATTGCCTAAACTTTGGGAACCCCTATAATCCAGAAGTTTACTGGCAGTTCTCGCAAGCCATCCAGGGAATGGGAGAGGCTTGCCGCAAGTTCCGGACTCCTGTTACGGGTGGAAACGTCAGCTTCTATAACCAGTCAGATGAAGGTCCCGTTTTCCCCACACCTACCATAGGCATGGTAGGCGTAATAGAGAATATAGAAGAAGCATATATCAGCATGGCCTTTCAGGAAGCAGGAGATACTATCTATTTATTAGGTTCTTATGAAGAAGAGCTGGGATCATCTGCCTATCTATACCACTACCACCAAATAAAAAATAGTCCCGCTCCTGATATAAGCCTGTCTGAAGAGAGTGCCCTTCAGCGGATAGTATTAGCGCTCATCCAGAAAAGGCTTATTCAGTCCGCCCACGATGTCTCAGACGGCGGACTGGCCATCACCCTGCTAGAATCTGGCTTTGAAGGGGAGCTGGGCCTAACCATCAGCTGCCCCACTTCCCTCCGAAAAGACGCTTTCCTATTTGGAGAAGGTGGTGGAAGGGTAGTAGTATCTGTCCATGCTTCTCAGCTTGCAACCTTTGAACAGCTCCTCCTGGAAACACACTTCCCTCACCTGAGGCTGGGAAGCGTTTCAGATAAGTATGTTCACATAGATGATGAGCAAATAGGCGAGATCTCTGTGCTCAAACAGCACTATCAAGAGGCTATAGGGAATATCATGAGGCCAGCCCTACAAGACTAATGTATCCCTCATGCTCTCAACCTTAGGTGCACTCATCCCCACTTTCGGGCTGGTAGTAACGGGATTTATCCTAAAAAGAAGTGGGTTTCCTGGAGACAGCTTTTGGCCCTTAGCTGACAAGCTTACCTACTATCTACTGCTCCCAGCTTTGCTGGTAGTGAAACTAGCTACAGCAGACCTGGCAGGAAACATCCTCCTACCTATGGCGAGTATTCTCCTAGGCGCTACTACAGGTATTGCTGTTTTTCTTCTACTCATCAGATTTATTCTCCCCATAAGTATCCCTGCCTTTACTTCCGTATTTCAGGGTAGCTTTAGACCTAATACCTACATAGGATTAGCGGTAGCCAGCGCTTTATTGGGAGATAAGGGTCTCTCCCTTGCCGCCGTGGCTATGGGCATTCTCACTCCCTACGTAAACCTCCTTAGTGTGGGAGTGATGAGCTACTTTCTAGCCAGTTCTCCCACAGAACAGCTAAAGAAAATAGGGGTTCAGATTATAAAGAACCCCCTTATCATAGCTTGTATAGTAGGGTTAGGATGGAACACCTCAGGGACAGGATTTCCATTTTTACTAGAAGAATGGATGACTATACTGAGTAGAGCTGCCCTACCTATGGGACTTTTATCTGTAGGAGCGGGTCTCTCCCTAAGATCCATCTCCGGCCAGCCGCTGGCTATTTTCATTTCAAGTGGCTTAAAACTCTTCGCGTTGCCCTTCCTGGCCCTTTACATAGGAAACGGATGGGCTGTAGACCCATCCGTTTTACAAATTTGTGTCATTTTTACGGCTATTCCCTGCTCAGTTTCTTCTTACATCCTGGCTACCCAGCTGGGTGGTGACCACGTACTCATGGCAGGTATTCTTACTATTCAGACCCTCTTAGCCATTTTCAGTATGCCTGTAGTCCTGGCTTTCCTCTAGCGAGAAATGACAAGCTCTATTCTTCTGTTCTGCATCCTGCCTGCGGCCGTGCCATTATCCCCTATATTTTCATCATCTGCCCTTCCTTCAAAACTCAACCTAGCTGCAGCAATGCCCTTTTCTATCAATCTCTTGTAAATGCAGCGAGCTCTGATACTAGAAAGAGTTATGCCAGTCCCATCCTGGTACTTCCCATTGTAGGTTTCACTTTCTGTCCCATCTATATGGCCTATGATGTTTATGCGTGCAGTAGGATACGCTCTTAAGATCTTAGCCAGGGCCTCTACAGAAGGATAGCCGGCAGGATCTAGATGTGCTTCATTCAGTCCAAACCGAGTATTGTCCATGGTAAACTTCATGGAGCCGCCTTCTCCTCCTGTGGGATCACTGAGGAAGTCTGCTATCTTTCCTCCCATACTTCTGGCAGTAAAGCCTAATGCGGCAGCGGTAGGGCCTAGGGGTTCCAAATCAATAGTGGCTTCACGGAAAGTCGTGCTGTCCTCTTCTGCTCCCTCACCTACTGTATCTGTTTCTTCTGTAGTAGCCGCTCCCGCAGCTGACCCATCTTCTGCTCCTTCAGTTTCTGTTAAGGTATCAGCAGGAACTACTACGCCTGTTGGATTTTCATTTGGCGTAAGACCAGAGGTGCCATCAGTAGTGCCCGTTCCAGCTCCCCCTCCGCAGGCTCTCATCAGCAGCCATAACAGCAGCAGCAATAAGAGTAACAATAATAACCACCTTAGCCAAGCCGGGAAGCCTCCCTTGGTCTCTTCTTTCTCTTCTTGGGCAGCTCGTGTATTAACGGTTTCTGTAGCCCCCGCAGCGGCTCCCCCACCAGCAGCACTATCTCCCTCAACATCTGACACTATTCCTACAGCCTCTCCGCCTTCTCCCTCAGAAGTGGCTACCCCTTCAGGCTCCGCTTCTGCTGTACTTAAGCCAGAGGCAAGTGCCCATGCAGGAAGTCCTAGTAAAAAGGCAGCAGAATGGTCCTTAGCTTTCTCTTCGCTTTCATAGAAGCCACTTCTCCCCATTTCTTCCCCATTAGGCCCGTAGAAGATATAATAATACTTCCCATCTTGTTCCCTTAGCTTATAGTTCCCTTGCTCATCTCCAAAAGCGGCAAAACGTGCCATGGAGGCATCTCTAGCTTCTGTAGAATCAAACCCAGGGCTGTAAAAAGCAGGATTTCTATCATCTCCATAGACAAGGTAGTAATACCTCCCATCTGCTTCTGACTGATACGCATAGAAACCTGGGGTGCCTGAGCTTCCCCACCTACTCATATCATAATCATCTGAATCCACGAAGCCATAAATGGCTGCATCTCCGGCAGTAGCCGTTCCTCCGGCTCCTCCCAAATCTACCCCATAGGAAGCAGCATAGGCTGGCAAGGCCGTCATATACCATCCCTGAAATTTTTCTGCATCCCCTTTACTACGGAAAGTCCGGCTTCTCGCTATTTCTTGCCTATTCCCCGCCTTAAGAATCCAGAAGTAGTTCCCTCCTTCTTCTAC
>JBCCLI010000083.1:0-19283 GCA_039026975.1 Bacteroidota bacterium
AGATAAGATAGGCTTAGAAATAAGGTACACACACGGCTTATCTTCTGTAGCAACTGATGTGCAGTTTACAGATATCCTCGGAAACCCCATAGAAGGGGATGATGTCAAACTCCAAAATAGAACCTTCCAGGTATCTGTAGCCTACAGTTTGTTTAGTATGTAATGCTTAAGCTTAATATCACTTAAACCTGTAGATTGAAGCTTATTCTGTAAAAAGAGTATATTCATTACAGCCTTCAGAAAAGGTTCCATTAGGATGTCTGAAAACCTAACCATCTCCTTATGAAAGGCACTACCTTTTGTACATTTATCCTGATACTGATGTGTTCTCCTTCTTTCCTTTATAGCCAAGCTGAAAGTAGCTTTCCGTATGAACCTTCTGTGGAACATCCCTTTGGATTACCAAATCCAGAAGCTCCAGAACAAATAAAGGATTTTGCTCCTATTATTGGAGAATGTACATGCGAGTCCGTAGCTAGAGGCGCAGACCAAAGTTGGCAACCTCCTGTCTCTATGATTTGGCGATTTAAGTATATTATGAATGGGCAGGCAGTTCAGGATGAAAGCCTGAAAGAAGACGGTACTTACTCTGGCAGCATACGACAGTATAATGCGGATAGTGCCAAATGGTATGTGCACTACTACGCTACTAATGGCGTCCCCAGTACCTTACCTGCTTGGGAAGGGGGTAAAAAAGAAGACGGGAACATTGTCCTTTACAGAGATAGTCCCTCGCCTACAGGCGCTCCTGGCGATTACAGAATCACTTTTTTTAATATTAGTCAGGAGGGCTTTGACTGGATAGGAGAATGGGTAGATAAGGCTGAAAGTATTCAGTATCCCTTATGGAAGATTAGCTGCAAGAAGAAAGAGGGAAGTTAGGAGAAAAATACTTTTAGCTATTGGTACTATCCATCTCTTAGGCTGGAGACATCCGTAGCGCTTTTACCTGAAGCTAGATAAGTCTTTTAAGAGAAAAAGGAGAAAGGAAATAGACTATGTTCTTCCCCAAAGATCCTAAAAAAGCGCTATTTCGGTGGTTAGGTGTTTTCCTGCTTATAGGCTTAATTGCTTTTGGGGGAGTTGTATGGATGGGAATACAGTGGGGAAAAGGGATGGCAGAAGCAGTAGTAGAGACACAAAAAGTGGTAAACCAGCTTAAAGCTAATGGAAAGAGAGAAATCCCTATTGGTTATCAAGACCTTAGGGTAATATCTCCTTTAGAAAGATATATTGATCAGAAGGCTCCTCAAAAAGTTCTTGAAGAAACTGGTTGTCTGTCTTGGGAGCCAGCACCGGAAGATTTCCATAGCCTGTTGGAAAGCGTACAAGAAGTTAGCCCCACAGAATGGTACGCCAAGTGCTATCAATATCCATGTGGATATAAAGGAAGAGTAGGGAATGTGCTGGTTGAATATGAATTTATGTTGAATGCTGCTTCCTACCTTATCTTAAGCAATGAGGAGGAAACCGTCCACTTTATCTTGGAAGAAAAATCAGATCTATTTCTCCAATCCTGTGATTGTTGCGAGCAGGAATAGAAGAGTCCGTCTTACAAGTCGAGATAGCCTCTTCTGCAAGTCAAAAGTAAGCCTACTAACCCTTAGTAGAGGTGATGAATAAAGCGGGCTAACTGATGTGTATAACCGCCAACTGTAAGTTCTTTAACTCTCTGTAGGCCAATAAAAATTGAATAATTCTTTCCCCTTCTACATTTCCTTTCCTTCTACGTGCATTTTCCCTAAATGCTTCTATCTTTGAGGCCGCTTAATCTAATCCAGTTCTGGAATGAAAATATTGAAATTCGGAGGGTCATCTGTTGCTAATCATGAAAGAATCAGCAACGTAGCCAAGATTATACAGTCCTACGTGAAGGCTGGAGAAAAAGTGGCTGTGGCCGTTTCTGCCCTTGGAGGTGCTACGGACCTCCTGATTAGGATGGGGAAGACTGCCGCAGAAGGTGATAGTTCATACAAATTATCCCAGGAAGCCTTTTCCACACGGCACAGGGAAGTGGTAAATCACCTCATAGATTATGATAAACATCCGGCTATTCTCAATGAAATAGTGGAGGGCCAAATAGAACTTAGTAACCTCTTGCAGGGCGTATACCTCACCCGTGAGTTGACAGCTAGAACACTGGATTATATTCTCTCCTTTGGAGAGAGAAGCTCTGCCTTCATTCTTGCTGAGGTACTCAAACAAAACGGTACGGAAGCCTCCTACATAGATGCCCGTAAAGTGATCAAAACCAATACAAATTATGGGAGAGCTAAGATCTTCAAGGAAGAGACATACGCTAATATCCAGCAAATGTGGGCAGAAGCTAAGGGGGTACCTATAGTAACTGGCTTCCTGGCTTCTTCTCCTAAAGGGTTTCCTACTACGCTGGGAAGAGGAGGGTCAGACTATACAGCTTCTATTTTGGGGGCAGCCCTGGATGCAGAAGAAATAATCATATACACAGATGTAAATGGCGTCCTCACAGCAGATCCTAGAAAGGTAAAAAAAGCCTTTCCCGTCACCACTATGACCTATGCAGAGGCCATGGAGATGTCTCACTTTGGGGCCAGGGTCATTTATCCACCTACCATAGTCCCCGCCCTGGAGAAGAATATTCCCATACGTATCAAGAATTCATTTGAGCCGGAAGCAGAAGGCACCCTTATCAGCAATGCAGAAGCAAGTGAGGATTATACGGTTAAGGGCATTTCCTCCATCCCTAATGTATCCCTGGTAACTTTTGAGGGATCTGGTATATTTGGCGCATCCAGTGCAGCTGCCAGACTGTTTACGGTATTAGCTAAGGAGAGTATTAATGCTATTCTCATTACCCAGGGCTCCTCTGAGCATTCCATCTGTTTTGCAGTAGCCCCTACTGACGCCCAAAGAACCAAGTCAGTCATAGAGGAAGAATTCTCACTGGAAATTAATGCCGGCCTGATAGCGCCTATTAACGTCATTAGTGACCTGTCAGTGGTAGCCATTATAGGAGATAATATGAAGTCTCGCCCGGGTATTTCCGCCCGTTTATTTGAGGCATTGGGTAAAAATGGGGTAAATGTGATTCTTACTGCCCAGGGAGCATCTGAGAGAAATATTTCTGTTATCATCAAGCAGGAAGATGAGGCCAAGGCCTTAAGTGCTATCCATGACAACTTCTTCCTGTCCGAGGCTTATACCCTCAATCTATTTGTGATTGGTGTAGGCTTGATAGGAAGTACATTGCTGAAGCAGTTCCAGAATCAAGCCGCCTTCCTGCGGGAAACCCAGTATGTTGAGTTTAATGTGGTTGCCTTGGCCAATAGCAAGAAAATGAAGTTTGATGAGGATGGGATCGCACTGGATTCATGGAGAGATCAGCTAGATGCTTCTGAGGATGTGATGGGCATACAAGCTTTTGTGAATCGCATGATAGAAATGAATCTCCCTAATAGTGTGTTCATAGATAATACCGCCAATTCTGAGATCATCCAATACTACGGACAGATTCTGGACGCCTCTATCTCTATCTCCACCCCTAATAAAGTAGCTACTTCCAGTAAGTATGCAGATTATAGAGAACTGAAAGAGATTGCCAATACCAGGGGGGTGAAATTTATGTACGAAACCAATGTGGGGGCGGGGCTTCCCGTCATCACTACCATTAACGACTTGGTAAATAGTGGGGATAAAATTCTCAAAATTGAGGGAGTTCTATCAGGCTCATTATCTTTTATTTTTAATTCATTTGATGGGAGTGTGCCTTTCAGTAAGGTAGTAGCAGAAGCTAAGGCTAAAGGCTATACTGAGCCAGACCCACGTGAAGATTTAAGTGGCTCGGATGTAGCCAGAAAGCTGACCATATTAGCGAGGGAGTCTGGAATTCCCCTGGAAGGGAGTGAAATCAGTATAGAGAGTATTCTCCCAGATTCAGTTTGGAAGCCCAAGACTGTGGATAAATTCTTTGAGGAACTACAGAAGGTGGATGAGCAACTAGACCAGATGAGAGAAGAGGCTGCCAATGAAGGGAATAAGCTAAGGTTTATTGCCACCTTGGAAGGGGGAGAGTCCTATATAAAATTGCAAAAGGTAGGAGTAGAAAATCCCTTCTTTAATCTTTCTGGTAGTGAGAATATGATAGTGTTCACCACTGAGCGCTATAAAGAATGCCCCTTAGTGATTAAAGGTCCCGGGGCAGGGGCTGAGGTAACAGCAGCTGGTGTATTTGCAGAAATATTGAGAATAGGCTACTTCCTGTCCTGAGCATGATCTAATAAGATATGAGAAACGAAGTACACGTATTTGCCCCAGCTACCGTAGCTAATGTGGCATGTGGATATGATACCCTGGGGTTTGCCATCCAACGTCCGGGAGATGATATCATAGCCAGGTTCAGCTCAGCACCAGGACTCACCATTAGCAAAATAATAGGGGATGGAGGCAAACTTCCCACAGAGGTAGAAAAAAATACTGCAGGAGTAGCTGCCCTTAGGTTGATGGAGCACCTAAATGTGGTACAAGGTATAGAAATGGAAATCCATAAAGGCATTCCCATAGGGTCAGGGATGGGGTCTTCCGCTTGTAGTGCTGTAGCAGGTGCACTAGCCGTTAATGAGCTGATGGGAAGGCCATTAACCAGAGAGGAACTATTGCCATTTGCCCTAGCAGGTGAGGCCATAGCTAGTGGAGGAGCCATACATGCAGATAATGTAGGGCCCTGTCTGTTAGGAGGCATATTACTGGTCCGCTCTAATAAAGACTTGGATACCGTAAACCTGGATGTTCCTGAAGAGTTATATGCGGCAGTAGTCCTCCCTGATTTACAAATTCTCACCGTAGAAGCCAGAAATATCCTTAGAAAAGAAATCCCCATGGGAGATGCGGTAACCCAGTGGGGAAACCTGGGGGGAATGGTTGCAGGCTTAATGAAGGCAGACTACGAATTGATTGGCAGGTCTTTGCAAGATGTGATTGCTGAACCCTATCGGTCCAAGCTTATCCCTCACTTCTATGAGGTCAAGCAGGCCGCGATTAACGCCGGGGCGTTAGGCTGCAGTATTTCTGGAGCAGGTCCAGCAGTATTTGCCTTGTGCAGGGGAGACGAAACAGCATTTAAGGTAGCCATTGCCATGCAGTTTGTGTTTAAGGAAGTCGGAATTGGATGTGAACGCTATATCTCTACCATAAATATGCATGGGGCTATGCGGATAAAGTGAGCGTTAACTAAAGCTTTCTTAAGCAGATTCTTTAAGAATTTCTTCTATCTGGTTTAAAGGCAAGCGAGCAGCTTTTGAAATGGTTAGCATATCAACTCCTTCTTGAAAGAGGACTCTTCCCTTTTCCATTCCTTCCATGTAAAAGGAGTTGTCTTCTATGTTAAAAGTAATTGGCATATTCGCAGAGTCATGATTGGTCTTTAAGAATTTTTTCTATCTGGTTTAAAGGCAAGCGAGCAGCTTTTGAAATGGTTAGCATATCAATTCCTTCTTGAAAGAGGACCCTAATCATAGAGATTTTTTCTTCAAGTTTTCCCTCTTCTAACCCCTTTTCTATTCCTTTTTCCATTCCCTTTTCCATTCCCTTTTCCATCCCTTTTTCCATTCCCTTTTCCATTCCTTCCATGTAAAAGGAGCTGTCTTCTATGTTAAAAGTAATTGGCATTTCCTTTACTATTTTCGTAGTTATTTCTGTTAAATTACGAAGTTTACTCAATATTTCCAGCTGAGTAATGTGTTTGTCTAGTTGGTTTTTACTAATAGAAGCAGAAGAAAGTTTCTTGAGAATTTCCTGAATTACCTTTTGAGGAGGCTTATCCTGGAAATCAGCTAGGATTCCTAAAATAATCATTTCCGGCTCTTCAAAAGTCAAAAAATCCTCTACTGAGCTTTCACGTAAGGAATATAAGCTAAACCCTTTCATGATTTGATTATCAGTAAGTTTAGTTCTCATATTAGATTTTTTGGCCCCTAAGTACACCACAAATTGTCTTATCGGGAGTTTATACTTTCGTAAAAGTAATCCATGATATTCAGCCATTCTGTATATCATGTCAGGCTCATCGTGGGATTGAAACTCAATATGGAGAACGAAGGACTCTCCGTCCTTTGTTTGCACTTTAGCCAGATAGTCTACCTCCCGCTTGACAGTGCTGTGTTGTGCAGGAGGAAGTACTTCTGTATGAACAATGTCCAGTTTTAATTGGACTCTTAACAGGGAAAGGAATGAGGCAGTCAGGTTTTCTTTGATAATTTTATCAAAAGACTGGCCTTTCATCCCATAAAACTAAGACAAAGAATATAGTCTACAAACTTGTAGTCGTTTCTATATTAGGCTTATCTCTTATTTTTGGGTATGATTATCATGACCCGAACTCCACTCATATTCTTTATCGTTTGTCTCAACTATACGCTGCTATTTTCCCAGACTTTTTCTGTGCTAAGCTGGAATATTCAAAACCTAGGGAGATCAAAAGATGACACAGAGATCCAGGTCATAGTAGATATTTTGAAAAGCTATGATTTGGTGGCTATCCAGGAGGTAGTGGCTAAGGACCCAGCTGGCGCCCAAAAAGTAGCCCAACTTGCAGACGAACTAAACCGTAAAGGAGCCAAATGGGAATATCGCGTCAGTCCACCCACTCAATCTCCTTCCAGCTACATTAGTGAGCGATATGCCATCTTATGGAAGCCTTCTAAACTAGAGTTGCTAGGAAGTCCATTTCTTGATAAAGAGTTGGGGGAGAAAATTCATAGAGAACCTTTCTTAGCGAAGTTTAGGATTAAGAAAGGCCGGAAAAACACCTTTTTCTATATAGTCAATTTCCATGCAAGAAGATTTAACCTAAAGCCCCAACAAGAAATCCAATACTTTCAGGATTACCTTGACCGACTAGGGGCCAGAAACTTTATCATAGCAGGAGATTTTAATCTGAATGAACGGCATAAGGTGTGGCGCAAGCTATATCGGCAAGGGTTTTCTCCAGCAGTAGAAAGAACCCCTACTACGCTCAAACGCAAGTGTAAAGGGAAAAACTACTTGAATTATCCCATTGACAATATCTACTATCCTAGCTACTTAATGCGGAAGAGAAAAGCCGGGAGTATTGACTTCGTAGGAGAGTGTGCTAATCTTGAAACCGCAAGGGGAGTATCTGATCATCTCCCTATCTTTGCCCAATTTGAGATTCGCTAGGGCGCTCTGTACGCTACCGTCTACAGCTGTTCCTCATTCTCGCGTATCATTGTGTATAAACAAAACCGATATACCTATGAAGACCGTAAACAGAATGAGAACCCAAACCTTTCACAAGTATTGGTTGAAGATCACCGCCATAGTAATAGGATCCTTTGGACCCGTATTCTTTCTGGGCACTATGGTTGCGACCATGGAGCCCGCCAGATTAACATTGGATATACTGAGTTGGCCATTAGACGGCATGACCACATACGATTCTCCAGATACGCGTTTTCTATCAGCATTAGCAGGTGGATTTCTGCTAGGATGGGGGGTAACAGTTTGGCTCTTATCAACTTGGGTATATGATCATGCTCCCGAAGCCGTAAGAAAGAGTGTTCTCATTGGCGTATTGTGTTGGTATTTTCTGGATACTGCAGGTTCTATTGCTTCAGGAAATGCTTCCAATGCTTTTTTTAATACACTGATTTTACTTGTAGGTGTGGGACCCATGTGGAGACCAGCTATTGAAAAATAGCAACAAAAAGACTCATTGATAAAGTAGGTTGGATAAGGATCGTATTATCCCAAGCTGTTTTAAGAAAACAGTTTAGGGCCGTTCATAAGCGGCATAGAACCATATTTTGGGTTGTTTTTCCGGATCGTCAGATCCATAATAGCCCCAACCGACAATGTAGTATGTATCATTTTCTACCTTTTCATAAAAATACTCAATTTTGAGGGAAGGGTTTCTGAGATCCCTGGACCATATAATGGTATTTGTACCGGGAACCTCTCCTTGATGGATCACCTGCTCATCTGGCTTATTAACCACACATAGAATATTCTTTCCCTCCACCTTATTATATCCTGTACTAATGACGGTTTTTTCCTTCCCTTCTCCATCCAAATAGGTATCCGTAATCTTAACTGTTTGATAAAAGGGAGATTCAGATACATACTCCTGCTGAACCTGAACGCGGAAGGTTTCTTTGAGAGGAAGTGCCTGGAGTTCTTCCAGACTCTTGATTTCCGGAAAGGGTTCTCCTTCCTGCTGACCTAAGCTATCCTCATAGATGATAAATTCTCCCTTCCATTTCCCATCCCAAGGTTTGAAAATGTCAGCTAAAGAAGGATCAGGCTGAGAGGTACAAGAGAGAATTAACAACAGACTCAAAGCTAAGTATAGGTATTTCATAAGGGGAAAGTACAATTTTCATGAGAAAATTCCTGTTTGGCTTTCTCCTCTTATGTTCTTTCTTTTGATCCTTTATCCTTACGCACATAACCTAAGTAACCCCTTCATTATGGAACTCTACAGCACTAGGGATCATTCACTCAGAGTTTCCCTGAAACATGCTGTTATGACCGGCCTCCCAGCAGATAATGGTCTTTACATGCCTGAGTATATTCATCCTCTACCGGCTTGGTTCTTTGATAAATTACCAGATTACTCTTTTCCACAACTTTCCTTTGAAATCTGTAAGCATCTTTTTGAAGGCGTGGTGGTTGAGGATGAACTCTGTGAGATTATTAATGAATGCATATCCTTTGATGCTCCCCTTTTCAAGCTAGATGAACATACCTCCATCCTGGAGCTATTTCATGGCCCTTCATTAGCCTTTAAGGACTTTGGGGCAAGGTTTATGGCAGGATTAATGGGCCACTTTGCAAAACAGGATGATGAGCAGTTGGTTATTTTGGTAGCTACCTCGGGTGATACGGGAGGTGCAGTGGCAGCAGGTTTTTTAGAAACCCCTAACACGCAGGTAGTCATTTTATACCCTTCTGGAAAAGTAAGTCACCTACAAGAAAAGCAGCTAACCACCTTGGGCCAGAACATCTCAGCTTTGGAAGTTGCAGGAACCTTTGATGATTGTCAACAGCTAGTTAAACAGGCTTTTTTAGATAGGGAGTTAACAGATAAGATACGGCTAACCTCTGCTAATTCTATTAATATTGCCCGCCTGATTCCGCAGTCGCTATACTATTTCCGAGCATATCAGAAGCTAGCTGATAAGTCCCTTCCTGTTGTGTTTTCCATACCCTCAGGAAATTTTGGCAACCTGACTGCCGGCCTATTCGCCCAGCGGCTAGGATTACCCATAGCCCAGTTTATAGCTGCTACCAATGTGAATGACGTAGTCCCTCAATACCTGCAGCATGGGAAATTTAGTCCCAGGCCTTCCATACAGACCATATCGAATGCTATGGATGTAGGGAACCCCTCTAATTTTGCCAGGATGCTGGATCTATTTGAAGGCGACTGGGGGGATATGTGCCGATTAATACAAGGGTTTGCTTTTAATGACGGGGAAACACGTATAGCCATGAAGGAGGTGTATGAGCAGTTCGGCTATGTCCTGGATCCTCATTCAGCAGTAGGTTTCCTAGCCCTTCGGGAATTTCAAAAGGAACACCCTCAAACACATGGGATAGTGTTGGAAACGGCACATCCTACTAAGTTTCTGGATGTAGTAGAGCCTGCAATTTCACAAAAAGTAGAGATCCCCAAGAGGTTAGCTATACTGGCCAATAAACCTAAAGTGGCAGTGAATATGGAGGTAGACTACGCTACATTTAAAGCTTTTCTTCAAAAAAATTATGGTTAGTCCACAAAAGAAAATGAGAAGTGGACACAGGGATTCTGGAAGAGAGCTCACAGCTTTAGGTAAATCCTTTATAAACCCAGTAGTAACGCCCTGGTATTGCATCTCTATTCAGGAAGTTTTTTCCTTTTTATATGCGCTAACTGCTCTAAAATTTGAAGAAAAGTAAATACTAGGTAAAGGAGTTGGCGCTTTCTTTATAATAGCAAAAAGACACTACTTAACTATATCAACTTATGAAAAGAAAAATGCGCATGGGGATGGTGGGAGGAGGCATTGGAGCCTTTATAGGGGCTGTTCACAGAATGGCAGCAGCTATTGATGGTGAAATAGAATTGGTTTGTGGCGCCTTTAGTAGTAATCCTGAGAAATCTAAAAAGTCTGGAGCAGAGCTTTTTCTCCCAGAAGACAGGGTATATGGCTCATATGAGGAAATGATCCTAAAAGAGAAAGAACTGCCTGAAGGAGAAAGAATGGATTTTGTATCCATCGTTACCCCAAATCATATGCATTTTCCTCCAGCCAAGTTGGCTGTAGAACACGGATTTGCAGTAATCTGTGATAAGCCATTATGTTTTTCTATGGAGGAAGCATTTGAACTTCAAAAGTTGGTGAAAGAGAAGAATGCGCTCTTTGCCCTTACCCATAATTATACAGGCTACCCCATGGTGAAGCAAGCAAAAGCCATGATAGCTGCTGGAGAACTTGGGAAAATCAGAAAGATCGTAGTAGAATATCCCCAGGGATGGTTATCCGACTTCATAGAAGCTAGTGGTCAAAAGCAAGCAGCATGGAGAACAGACCCTACAAAATCAGGCAAAGCAGGGTCCATAGGAGATATAGGAACACATGCTGAAAATTTGGCAGAATATATTACGGGCTTAAAGATTACGGAGATGTGTGCAGACCTTAGCACCTTCGTAGAGGGGAGGCTACTAGATGATGATGGGAATATCCTCCTGCATTTTGATAATGGCGCTAAAGGAGTGTTGCATTGTAGCCAGATTTCTAATGGAGAAGAAAACGCCCTAAATATCAGAATTTATGGAGAGAAAGGGGGGCTGGAATGGCATCAGATGGAACCTAACACCCTAATCCATAAAACCCAGGAATACCAACACATCCTTCGCACGGGGAAAGGGGACTTACATGAAAGTTCGCTTGCCCATACTCGTATTCCTGCCGGACATCCAGAGGGCTACTTGGAAGCGTTTGCCAGTATCTACAGAAACTTTGCCAGAGCCCTGAGGGCTAACCTAAGTGGAGGAGACCTAGGGCCATATGACCTGGATTTCCCTACAGTAGATGATGGAGTAAGAGGAATGGCCTTTGTAGAAACAGTGGTGCAGTCAAGTACTTCTGATGAAAAGTGGTTCCCCATGATTGACCACTGAGTAGAGTAAGTGTAAGCTTAAGTGAAAGTTTAAATCTCACCTTAAACTTACGCTTAAACTTAATTCCATTCATTCATCCAATATTCTATCACTTATTATTAGTACAAGACTAAGAGGGGTATTAGTAAGATCTAAAGCTTCAACATAAATTTAAACTTAACATATGAAAACCATAAAAGGACCTGCTATATTTCTTGCCCAGTTTTTAGGAGATGAAGCTCCATTTAACAGTCTGGAGAGCATCTGTAAGTGGGCAGCTGATTTAGGATATGTGGGGGTCCAAATCCCTACATGGGATTCCAGAGCTATTGACCTCAAACTGGCTGCTGAGAGCAAAACATATGTAGATGAAATTAAAGGGATTTGTAAAGATGCTGGCGTAGAAATCACAGAACTATCCACCCACCTACAGGGCCAGTTGGTAGCAGTACACCCTGCCTATGACCAAATGTTTGACGGATTTGCGCCTGAGGAAGTACATGGAAATCCTAAAGCCCGTCAAGAGTGGGCAGTAAACCAGCTTATGCTAGCTGCTAAAGCCAGCGAGAATTTTGGGCTGACGGCTCATGTAACCTTTTCCGGAGCTTTCCTCTGGCCATATATGTATCCTTGGCCGCAGCGCCCCGCTGGTTTAGTAGAACTAGGGTTTAAAGAATTAGCAGACAGATGGCTTCCTATCTTAAATGCCTTTGATGAGGCTGGGGTAGACCTATGTTATGAAATTCATCCGGGAGAAGATCTTCATGATGGGATTACCTTTGAAAGATTTTTAGCGGCTACAGGAAATCATACCCGCTGTAATATGCTTTATGATCCAAGCCATTTTGTGCTGCAGCAACTGGATTATCTGGAGCACATAGACATCTATCATGAGAAGATCAAAATGTTTCATGTGAAAGATGCTGAGTTTAATCCTAATGGGCGGACAGGGGTTTACGGAGGCTACCAAGGATGGGTAGAAAGAGCGGGCAGATTCCGTTCGCTGGGAGATGGGCAGGTAGACTTCATGGGTATTTTCTCTAAGCTGACACAGCATGATTATGACGGCTGGGCAGTCATGGAATGGGAATGTGCCTTAAAACATCCTGAGCAAGGGGCACAAGAAGGCGCCCCTTTCATAGCAGAACATATCATTAGAGTAACAGAAAAAGCATTTGATGACTTTGCTGATAGTGGTATTGATGAGGAAGGAAATAAAAGGGCCTTAGGACTTTCCTAGCACTTAGATCACCACAAATGGAAGAAATATGTTGTTTTTAGGGATTGATCTGGGTACCTCCTCTATTAAAATATGCCTATTTGATGCTGAGAAAGGGGAACCTGTAGCATTTGCGGCAGAACCTCCTGAGGAAATGCGTGTGCAGGCTAGCCAAGAAGGCTGGGCAGAACAGGATCCAGAGCAGTGGTGGCAGCACACACAGACGGGTATTTCAAGAGTCCTTCAGACTGAGGGGGTAGATACTTCTGCTATCCAGGGGATAGGAATCTCCTACCAAATGCACGGTCTGGTTCTGGTAGATACCCATCAGCAGGTTCTCAGGCCTGCTATTATCTGGTCAGATAGCAGGGCGGTTCCACACGGAGAAAAAGCCTTTGAAGACTTAGGGAATAGCTTCTGCCTGGCGCATTACCTGAATTCTCCAGGAAACTTCACAGCTGCTAAAATGCATTGGGTGAAGGAGCATGAGCCTTCCCTTTATGAGAAAGTCGATAAAATGATGTTGCCAGGGGATTTCCTGGCAATGAAGCTATCTGGAGAAATTTCTACTACCATCGGAGGCTTATCAGAAGGGATTATGTGGGACTTCCACCAAAAATCTCAAGCAAAAGATCTATACCGCTACTTTGGAATAGAGGAGAAGATGATTCCCCCTGTTTACAAAACCTTTGAGGCTACCGCTGGTCTGAGGAGAGAATTGGCTGATTCCTGGGGTATACCCGCTGGAATCCCCATTAGCTACCGGGCAGGGGATCAGCCTAATAATGCTTTTTCCCTGGGGGTCATTAATCCGGGGGAAATAGCCGCCACTGCCGGCACATCAGGGGTTGTGTATGGGGTAAGCCATGAGACGGCTTACGATCCTGTCTCTCGAGTAAATACCTTCGCACACGTTAACTATTCTCAAGAAGTAAACAGCCTGGGAATTCTATTATGTGTAAATGGGACAGGAATTCTAAATAATTGGTTGAAGAGAAATCTATCTATAGACTCCTACGAGCAAATGAACCAGATGGCAGGAGGCATAGCAGCAGGATCTGATGGACTGGTGATGCTACCCTTTGGGAATGGAGCTGAGCGTGTATTGAATAACAGACTGGTAGGGGCACAGCTCTCCCACTTAGACCTTAACACTCACACCCATGCACATATGATACGTGCTGCCCATGAGGGAATAGCCTATTCTTTTAAATATGGAATGGATATCATGGGGACGCTAGGTATGCAGCCTACTGTCATTAGAGCAGGTAGAGCTAATATGTTTCAGAGTCATATTTTCCGAAATACGCTCTCTGACGTGAATGAAGTAATTATAGAACTCTATGAGACCAATGGGGCAGAGGGGGCAGCCAGAGGCGCAGCCGTAGGCACAAGATTTTATAGCACGCCTGAAGAGTCAGCCGCCAGTCTTAAGCTGCTGGAAACCATAGAACCTAATCAGCAAAGAAAAGATGCCCAACTGGCCTTTTATAATAAATGGCTACACACATTACAACAACAATTGATTAACAACTAATATGGCAGTCATCACAGGAGATACTTCTTACTTTCCGGGAATTTCATCTATTCAATTTGAAGGACCGGATACTGATAACCCTCTTGCTTTTAGGTATTATAACCCTGATAAAAAAATTGGAGGGAAGACCCTTAAAGAGCACCTAAGGTTTGCTATCGCTTACTGGCATAGCTTCTGTAATGAAAATGCGGATCCATTTGGTAGAGGTACAAGGGTCTTACCCTGGAATGAGTCCCTGGATACAGTTCGGCGTGCGAAGGATAAAATGGATGCTGCCTTTGAGTTTATGTCCAAGCTAGGGGCGCCTTTCTATTGTTTCCATGACTATGATTTGGTAGATGAAGCCTCTACCTTGACAGAATCAGAGAAAAGGCTGGAGCAGATTGTGGATTATGCTAAAGGGAAGCAAAAGGAGTCAGGTATAGACCTGCTTTGGGGAACGGCTAATCTGTTCTCTAATCCCAGGTATATGAATGGGGCTGCTACTAACCCTGACTTCCATGTAGTCAGCCATGCGGCTTTCCAGGTCAAGCATGCGCTAGATGCCACTATAGCCCTGGGAGGAGCTAACTATGTGTTTTGGGGAGGACGTGAGGGATACCTTTCTCTCCTAAATACCGACATGAAAAGGGAGCTGGAGCATATGGCCAGGTTCCTGCATATGGCCAAAGATTATGCACGTAAGCAAGGCTTCAAGGGTTATTTTTTGATAGAGCCTAAGCCCGCAGAACCTTCAAAGCACCAGTACGACTTTGATTCTGCTACTACCATAAGCTTTCTGAGAGAATTTGACCTTATGGATGATTTTAAGCTGAACCTGGAAGCTAACCATGCTACGTTGGCGGGTCATACCTTCCAGCATGAAATTCAGGTGGCTGCCAATGCGGGTATGCTGGGAAGCCTGGATGCCAATAGGGGAGATTACCAGAACGGCTGGGATACGGATCAGTTTCCTATGGACCTCTTTGAGCTTACCCAAATCATGATGATCATTCTCAGGTCTGGGGGGTTGACTGAAGGAGGCGTAAATTTTGATGCTAAGATTAGAAGGAATTCTACTGATTTGGAGGACCTTTTCTATGCACATATAGGAGGGATGGATGCCTTTGCCAGAGCCCTTGAAATAGCCCATAATGTGCTGGAAAATTCTCCTATAGAAAAAATGAGAACGGCCAGGTATGCCAGCTTTGATGATGGAGAAGGGGCTAAGTTTGAAGGAGGCAGCTTGACCCTTGAAGACCTGAAGGCCTATGCCCTTTCCAAGGGTGAAGCTGTGGTGAGAAGTGGGCAGCAAGAACTCTATGAAAACTACCTGAATCAGTATATCCGGTAGAACCCCAACTGACTCTGTGTCCATCATTTTATGGTTCCGAAGGGGGATTTGAGAAGTGAGTAGATAAGCCCAAAGGAAGTATACGAAATGATAGCCTGATAGCAAATAAATTTGCTGTCAGGCTTTTTCATTTTGAAAAGGCTTTTCTCACAATGGAAAGATGACAAGAGAAAGTGAAATACTAATGAGCTGATAATTAGGATTTTATCTCTACTCATTTTATAGGAATACCATTTGTAAAAGAGGGGTATACAGGATAATTAACAGGATACTTATGTTATTTAAGAAAGAACCTGAAAATCGTTCTCCCATCCCCAGCCTACTAGCTAGAGAACATCAGGATACAAGAAATCAGCCTGAAGAGGGGAATAGCCAGCATCCTCTATTCCCAGTTGCTGTTTTCATTATGGGGATAGTCAGTTGCTATACCACTGCTGTAGGCCTCCAGCCCATGCTTGATAACTTGATGCTCTCCTACGCCATGGCTATAGCCTTGAGTATCTTCATGGTAGCCATTGCCTTGCAGATGCCGAGGGCCTACCAGGAGGGGATACATATGCGCTTCATCCTTGGTTATTCTCTAGTAGCTATCTTCAGTGTACTCCTAAATTTCAATGCGATCTATGGGGTATTCTCAGCAGAGAAGCTGCTATATGAAGAGCTCAAAGACAATAAGAATCAGCTTACGTCCATCAGGGTAGAAGCCAGGGAGTCCCTGGACTTTTACTTTGATGCTAATGAAACCCGACAGAAGTTGGCGGAAGCTAAAGCCTTATTGGAGGAGGAGAAAACCAACCCCAGAGACTTTGGGTATGGAACTAAAGCCAGGAAAATCAATACTGAGGCTGTCATCCCACTACAGGCTAAATTAGCAGCTATAGAGTCCCGCTATGACCCAGCTGTAAAACAGATTGACAGCTTACATACTCACGCTAGCCTTATCATCGACTCAGCCCTTGCTGCCAAGAGTATTCCGGCTTACCGTGAAGCGGTGGATGTAAGCATAGATGCCTATGCACAAATAGGCCAAATGACTTCTTCTCTTGTGGGGAAAGAAGCCTTTGAGTTTAAGCCTCTGGAATTCCAACACAGAGATGTAGGACAGCTAAACCATTCCTTATGGACTATAGGTCATCTTGATGAGATGTCTGGGAAGGAAGTATCAGCTGTTTTGGTTTCCTTACTTCTGGCCATTCTCATAGACTTCATTGTACTCTTTGTGCTGGTATTACTGCATAAGCCAGGTAAAAAGCCAGAAAAGGAAGAGGAAGATCAACCTACTGAGCCTGCAAGAGCCAGCTTTCAGAATGCGAATAGAGAAGCTGAAAGTCAACTGCCTTATCCGGTAGTGGAGCGAGATAGCATTTATGCTAAACGGATAAGTAGACCTACACAAACGCAGGCTCCACCCAAAGAAGAGAAAAGCGGTCTAAATACACTTTTCTCCCAAGAAGAAAGTGTTCTGTCCCCGAATGGAGTAAGCCATGCTAACGGAAAGCGCTAAGCTATGCCGATCATTATCTGCTAACTATCAATGGGTTTAATCATGAGACATTTAAAGCTAATGCAAGGAAAACAAAAAAACCGCGAGGAAATACTAAAAGATATATTCGGGCAGGAAGAGTGGGAAGAAATGCAGGAAGAAATCCAGAACAGAGATGAAACTGAGCCCGATCTAGCGCCTAAACACCAGGACCTGCTAAACCAAGCCAATGGAATACAGGTCAATGGGTTGGCAGGTAAATCCAGTAATCTCCCAGTTAAGTATGAGGAAATTACCCTAAAAGAACTAGAAGCAGAAGAGGCAGAAGAAGCTGAAGCCGAGGCCGAGGCCGAGAAGGAAGCAGAAACAGGTGCTGAGCTGCAAGCTGAGGAACCTATAGAGCTAATAGAAAAAAAAGATGCGTCTTCTTTCTGGGACTTTACTAAAAAGAGCTCGCCAGAACCTGTGGAACCACCACCAGCGCTACAACCTTGGGAAACCATGGAACATACGCCTTTTACGCCTGAGGGAGTAGAGGAAGCTACACAGGAAAATGGGCAGGCAGGAGAAAGCTTTGCTAAGCCCAAAACCCATGAAGAAATCCTGGGGAAGAATACTAACTACATCTTCATCTTTGGCTACACGGGTTCCGGAAAATCAACTGTACTGACAGCCTTAAACATGTATATGCGCCAGCATTATCGTGTGATCCTTAACCAGTTAGAAAATAAGGAAGGAATCAGGCTTATCCATGAGATGATGCATGATTTAGAATCTGGAGAATTTCCTCAGCCTACCTCAGTAGGAAAAATCACAGAGTATGATGCTGCCTTTACCATGGAGGGCCAAAATGTAAATGTTACCTTCCTGGAGATGGCGGGGGAGGACCTAAAAGGAATAGATGTGGAAGATGAAGAAGAAGGACTGGCAGATCATGTAGAAGCCTACCTTACCTGCCCGGGAATTTCTATTTCCTTCTTGTTAGTAGCTGACTATGAGCGAGTGGTAAAGAGAAAGGAAGATAAACTCATCCTTCAGTTTCTCTCGTATCTATATAATCAGGGAATAGATATGAGTAGAGTAGGGGTAGTGCTATCCAAGTTTGACAAGGGGGTAACAGACCAGAATGTAGAGGAAGTCATCCAGACCTATTTACCGCAGGTAGATAAGTGGCTAACTTCAGGCGATATAGCACATCCCAGGGTGTTCCCTTTCAGCATAGGGGATGTATTGACCATTCCTGGTCAGAAAGCCTCTGTATCTGATATTGACTTGGAAGACTGTGGCCAAATAGTGCCCTGGCTACATCAGGTACTTTCTTTACCTGGCAGTAAGGCTGCTATGAGTAAGAAAAGTCCTAAGTGGGCTAGTCAGATTAAGAGAATGCTGGGCTGGTAACTCATTATTTCTAGCTCAAAAGGAAGCGTTCTCTCTTAAAGAGAAAATCTAGTAGCGCACACTGCTTTAATGATGAATATGGTTTCATTCATCATTCCCCATTAACCAATAACTCATGACTGAATTCAAACATATACCTGAATGGGGCTTAGCGCTATTCGGAAAGAAAGATGGCTTCCAGATATTCTGGGCCTCCTCCCTGTGCCAATATTTCCGGCAGACGGATAGCTGGAATAAGATCGTGAGCCTTATCCAACTGCCTCAGGAGTCACTTAGGCTGGCTCCTGGGCAGGAATTGGTGGGAATGAGCAGAATAGTCATTAGGGAAGAACCTTTCTGGTTATATACTCGCTACCAATATGCGCTAGACCAGTACAAGCGTGATGGCTATAAAGCCAGTTTGTTGGCCTGTAGGCAGTCTATCTGTGAAGGAGAAATGGCATGGCAACTCCTAAGTGAAATGATGAAAACAGGTAGGGAGCAACTCCATCCTGAAGAGCTCTTGCAAGTGCTGTCTGCCACTGATTTTAGAACGGAGCCCTTTCCGCCAGAGTTAAGTGCTAATTGGGGGATTTATTACCTGGGAGAAAGAGAGGATGTTTCCCTAGCGGCTTTTTGGGATGCAGCCGCTACAAGTACACTCGGCAATCATGAAAGAATTATGGCTACCCAGCAGGCAGCCGTATTTAATACCTTGGAAGAAGAAGTATTTCAGGTATTGCTTGGACCAGAAGAGTTAAAGAAAGAAGCTGAAAGAGTCTCCCATGATTCTCTTGTGTATGCCTATGAGCAGGGAGATTCAGGTATGTGGCAAAAAAACGGACATACTACTAATGCACACATACAGCAAAAAGAAGGCTGGCTCAGCCGACTCGGGAAGTGGTTTGGGAGTTAGCCATAAAATATTGTGTGGTAACAAATGGTGGGTGGACGTAAGTCCGCCTTTTTTATCTAGCATCTATATAAGGGAGCAAGGTGAACAGATCCATAAATGCAACACTGTTGCATTTGTAGGTATAATTCCTACCTTTATTCTCACATGAGACAATAAGGTGGACTAAGGCGGAGATTCCTGGGCCATAGTAGCCTGAATATACCCTTAGGACATTTTTCACTTAGAAGGATATGGTATGGATAAAATGAATCATAATGATTTTGAAGCTATCATCATAGGAG
>JBCCLI010000084.1:0-19278 GCA_039026975.1 Bacteroidota bacterium
AACAGCCTCTTCCCCAAAGTCGGGATTATCTTCAGGTATACTCCCATCAGGATGTAAGCGGTAAATCTTACCCCTTCTGTCCATCACATCCTGGGCAACGGGAAGGACCGGTTGATCAATTTCATTGTAATAGCGTTCCCCCACAGTTACATAAAGCTTCCCATCACTCCCAAAGGTCATCCCTCCTCCATAATGGAATAAGTCCTTTGAATAAGGCTGAGCCGCCAATATGACTGATACTTCTTTCAGTGAATCATTTTCCAGCCTGGCCCTAATGACTTGGGTAGTGCTTCCACCTACTCCCTCAGCAGCATATGACACATACACTAGGCTATTCTCCCGAAAATCAGGATGACACACTACCTCAAAAATCCCGGAATTGTCCCTTCCATCTTTTACACGAATGCTATCTACCAGGTCCGAAGGAAATCCCTGAATGGTAAATTTCTCCTTTGTATCCAGCTTAACCCTAAGAAGATTTCCATCTTTTTCTGAAACGATCACTTCCTCTTCTGTGAGAAAGGCCATGCTCCAGGGATGTTTCAAGCTATCAATGATGGTAATGCGGGTAGGGGTAAGTGCCTCAGGTTCTTTAGGAGTAGGTTGACAGGCTACTGCTAACAGTAAAAGGATGTTTATGTAGAGAAGGAAGTTTTTGTCCATATACAAATTTAAGGAGAAAGAAAGTACTGGGAGATAATTCCATCATTCATTCTTCACATTTCGTCTAATTACCCTAATCAGCTCCCTATTATTAGCGAAATTTTTCATCCCCAATATGCTATTCACTCATCCTAATAGTCCCTCCAAAAGTTGACAAGGGGAAAAAGAGAAGTTATTTTATAGGATAAGCCTTACCTATCTGACGTCTCGCAAGACATAACATACTGAATATTGAGATGATAAAAATTGACCGTACAACTTTAGATCAGGAAGTTTATGACACCCTTTTTGAGTGGTCATCTCTCAAAGAATTTAAGGCTAATGAAGTAGTAATAGAATTAGGAAGCACGTGTAATTACTTATTCTTAATAGAGAAGGGGATGCTTCGTAATTTCTATTATGATCAAAAAGGCAATGACATCACCCACTGGTTTGCCTGTGAGGATATGATCACCACTGTTCCGCCCAGCTTTTTTAATCTTGAGCCTAGCATATTCGGTATAGAAGCCATAGAAGATACTACTGCCAGGGTGCTCACACGTAGCCAACTGGAGGAAGGCTTTCAGAATTCCATTGAATTAGAGCGATTCGTACGCTTGCTCACCACCAACATCATGATAGCCCTGGGAAGAAAGATTGTTTCGCTTCAAACCAAAAGTGCAGAAGATAGATATGATGACCTCATAGCCTCCCATCCAGACATCTTCTACAGAGCCAAGCTGGGACATATCGCGGGCTACCTGGGGATTAAGCAGCAGAGCCTGAGTAGGATACGCATGGCCAAAAAGACGAATAATCGGTTTTTAACATAGGTGAAATGAATTACTGATTTTTCTATACAGTTTTATCTCACTGTAAGACTAAAAGGACAAAAAGATGACGGGAGAAATAATTAGCAAACTGATTCCAACCTCAGTCCTCCTCATCCTGGGCATAATGGAAGCGCTTGGAGGATTGTACTTTCATGATAACAGAACCAAGAACGATTTGTCAATTGAGCTGATCAGCTTGATTGTACTTCCGGTTTTGGTGCAGCCCGGTATTTTTCTCGTTGTTTTCTTTTTGGGATCCCAGTGGTTCCCTGCCTATGATAACAGCCTGGTAGGCCTGTCCATATGGTGGCACTTTGCCGCTTTTCTGGTCCTTGATGATATGATGCAGTATTGGTGGCATAGGCTTTCCCATGTCAGTCCCCTCATGTGGAAGTTGCATAGACCTCATCATGTAGTGGAAGAAATGGGCGTATTGGTAACCTACAGAAATGCCATTCTATACTATGCCCTTATGCCAGGAATCTGGTTTTCTGCTATCCTGATCTACCTGGGAATGGGATATGCTTACCTGATTTATTTACCCATAAAATTGGTTGTCATCTTACTGGCACACAGTGAGACCAAATGGGATAGATTTCTGTACAAGTACAAAGCCCTACATCCATTGGCATGGATCATTGAGAGAACCATCTCAACTCCCAGTACTCATTTTGCCCATCACGGTTTAACAGCCGAGGATGGGGTATCCCACCCTAACGGTAACTTTGGGAACCTACTCTTCCTGTGGGACGTGCTCTTCGGAACGGCCAAGATTACCCGTAAATATCCCACTAAATTTGGTGCCTGGAACCGAATCAATGAACCCTGGTATGTTCAATTAATGTTCCCCTTCGTCAAATCCAAGGATCCCAGAAGTGAGTTGCATAACTTGATTTCCAATGATGATTATGATCCATCCAAGGACTTCAAGGAGTACGAGAACTGACATGGATTTTGGTTATATCAAACAAATTAATATTCTTGATTAAGCCACAGATTTCCAGATTAAACACAAATCATTCGTGTTAAATCGTCTATTCGCAATGAGCAGGACTTCTAGTAGCGACTTAAGTCAGTGGTTTATCATCACCCCCTTAATCATATCCAGGCACTCAATAGTTCCTTATTGACTGAAAAAACGCCCACTGCATATGCAAATGGGCGCCGATTGTTATGAGAAAAGAAAATTCTTATGCAGCGATTGTATTCACCAATGAGTCATCTTTGGACTCTAGTTGGGAGCTTCCCATGAGATAGATATCTACTTCTCTGGCAGCTTCTCTTCCCTCTGAGATAGCCCATACCACTAGCGACTGCCCTCTGTGCATATCCCCTGCTGTAAATACCTTCTCTACAGATGTCTTATAGTTTGTGGCATGTACATTCTTTCTTTTATCCAGAGCTACCCCCAGGCTGTCCAGCATTCCTTCTAACTGCGGATGTACGAATCCTACAGCTAACAGGGCTAATTCACAAGGAACAGTTCTTTCTGTTCCTTCCACTTCTTCAAACTTGAATCGTCCGTCTTCCCCTTTTGCCCACTTGATGTTTACCAGTTTAATAGCTTTGAGATTTCCATTCTCATCACCTACAAATTCTTTTGTGAGAATAGCCCATTCACGCTCGCAGCCCTCCAAATGGGAAGAAGAGGTTCTAAGTGTCATAGGCCACTGAGGCCATGGATTATCAGGTTCTCTTTCACTGGGAGGTTTAGCTAATAGTTCAATCTGGGTAACAGAAGCTGCACCATGTCTATTGGACGTACCTACACAGTCTGACCCTGTATCTCCCCCACCTATGACTACCACATGTTTTCCACTGGCAGTAATATCTCCTAGTTCTTCTTGCCACTCTCCAGAGACTTTTTTATTCTGCCTGCTAAGGAAGTCCATTGCAAAATGAACTCCTTTCAGGTCTCTTCCAGGTATATTCAAGTCCCGCGGCTTAGTACTTCCACCACATAGTACAATAGCGTCAAAAGCGTTCTGTAGTTCCTCAGTGGTAATGTCCACGCCTACATTAGTGCTACATTTAAAGATGATTCCCTCTTCTTCCATAATGGCTACTCTGCGCTCTACCACCCTCTTGTCCAATTTAAAATCAGGAATACCGTAGCGCAAAAGTCCACCGGGCTTCTCGGCCCGTTCAAAAATAGTTACGGTATGACCCGCTTTATTTAATTGGTCAGCGACAGCTAAGCCTGAGGGGCCTGACCCTACAACAGCTACATTCTTGCCCGTGCGTGTGCGGGGGGGATAGGCAGCATAATAGCCTAGCTCATGGGCCTTCTCAGCTATGCTTTTTTCTATGTGCTCTATAGCTACTGGTGGATTAGTAATGCCTAATACACAGGATTTCTCACAAGGAGCAGGGCAGATACGACCAGTGAATTCAGGGAAATTATTGGTCCTCCTCAGGATATCAAATGCCAGCTCCCAGTCCTCCTCAAATACTGCGTCATTAAACTCAGGAATAATATTCCCCAGTGGACACCCATTATGGCAAAAAGGTACGCCACAGTTCATACACCTGGCAGCCTGATTAATGGTCTTCTCCTCAGGGAAGCCCACTGTAATCTCTTTATAATCCTGCACCCGGTCTTCCACTTTCCTGTAGCCGGGTAGCTCTCTGTCAAATTCTTTAAATCCGGTAGGTTTTCCCATAACTTTCTGGTAGTAATAACTGAAATTTCCCCTAAGCCTGCTTTAACATTCTAGACTTCTTTCTTAATAAGGCAGCTTTGTAATCCCTTGGCATAACTTTTACAAAGTGAACAAATTCCTGAGACCAGCCCGTCATCAGTTTGAGAGCTATCCTACTCCCTGTAAAGGTGTAGTGCTTATTCACCATGCTCTTAATCAGGTCTTTATCCTGGAAGTCCAGGGATTCCAAATTGACAAGCTCCATATTGCAGTTGCCCCTAAACTGTCGGTCGGGATCATATACATAGGCTACCCCTCCGCTCATACCTGCGGCAAAGTTTCTTCCTGTTTTTCCAAGGACAATGACAGTACCTCCTGTCATATACTCACAGCCATGATCACCCAGGCCCTCTACTACTGTCCGAACCCCTGAGTTACGCACGCAGAAGCGTTCTCCTACTATCCCTCTTATATAAGCATCACCAGAAGTGGCGCCATAAAAAGCCACATTTCCTACTATGGTGTGTTTACCAGGTTCAAAGGGTGCTGTCTTATCAGGGTATACAATCAGCTGGCCACCGGAAAGTCCTTTACCGAAGTAGTCGTTGGCCTCTCCTTCTAGCTCTAGCCTCATTCCCGGCGCACCAAAAGCGCCAAAACTCTGTCCCGCAGAACCTCTAAACTTGAAATGGACTGTCCCTTCAGCTAGCCCTTCCCCCTTGTATCTCTTGGTGATCTCATTAGAAAGGATGGTTCCTACAGAACGATTGGTATTTACAATATCAAATTGATGATAGACGGGGATTCCTTTTTCCAGAGAAGAATTAGCTGCTTTCACTAACTCCCAGTCCAGCTGCTCAGCTAATCCATGGTCTTGAGGGATCTGCTGGTACAGCCCTACGTTTTCATGTGCTTCTTGCTTGTAGAGGATAGGGCTAAAGTCTATTCCTTTCAGCTTCCAATGAGAAATATTCTCTTTCTTCTTAAGATGCTGTGCCTGCCCTACCATTTCATTTACTGTACGAAACCCCAGTTCTGCCATAATTTCTCTGAAATCTTCAGCCATAAAGCGGAAGAAATTCACTACATGATCAGGATTTCCGGCAAATTTCTTTCTCAACTCCGGGTCTTGGGTAGCTACCCCCACTGGGCAAGTATTCAAATGGCATTTACGCATCATGATACAGCCCTCTACTACCAGGGCAGCAGTAGCTACTCCCCACTCTTCTGCTCCCAATAAAGTAGCTATAGCCATATCCCTTCCGGTTCTGATCTGCCCATCTACCTGAACTCTTACCCGGCTTCTCAGGTCGTTCATCACTAAGGTTTGGTGAGCTTCTGCCAATCCTAGTTCCCATGGAAGACCTGCATGTCTAATAGAACTTAGGGGAGATGCACCTGTACCTCCATCATGTCCAGCAATCAAAATGTGATCTGCCTTAGCTTTGGCTACTCCGGCAGCTATAGTTCCTACACCAGCTTCTGATACCAGCTTTACACTGATACGAGCCTGCCTGTTAGCATTTTTTAGGTCAAATATGAGCTGTGCTAAATCTTCAATAGAATAAATATCGTGGTGGGGAGGTGGAGAAATCAGTCCTACTCCCGGTGTGGAATACCTTACCCTTCCTATCCAGTCATCTACTTTATGGCCCGGTAAATGGCCACCTTCTCCAGGCTTGGCTCCTTGGGCCATTTTAATTTGTAATTCCTTGGCGTTGGCCAGGTAGAAAGCTGTTACGCCAAATCTTCCTGATGCCACCTGCTTGATCGCAGAGTTCTCCCAATCTCCATTAGGCTTCCGCTCAAAACGGATGGGATCCTCTCCCCCCTCTCCACTATTACTCTTACCCCCAATCCTGTTCATGGCTACCGCCAGGGTACTATGTGCCTCGTGAGAAAGAGACCCAAATGACATGGCACCCGTCACAAAGCGCTTCATAATTTCCTCTGCGGGTTCTACTTCTTCCAAAGGAACGGATTTCCTGCTTTTGAAATCCAACAATCCCCTTAGGGTACAGGCCCTTTCCAATTGGTCATTAATCTTTTGGGTATATTTTTTAAATAGAGCTGGATCATTCCTACGGGTAGCATACTGTAGTAAGTGGATGGTCTCCGGATTAAACAGATGAAATTCACCCTTCCTTTTCCACTGATAGAGGCCCCCTACTTCAAGTCGTTTTTCTGCTGGCCCCATCTCCGGAAATGCCAACTTATATCTTACCAGTATTTCTTTGGCCAGGTCTTCAAATGAAAGGCCACTAATGCGAGAAATACTCCCATGAAAACATTTGTCTACCACTTCTTCACTAAGCCCTAGTACCTCAAAGATTTGGGCACCGTGATAGGACTGTACAGTAGATATCCCCATCTTTGACAGCACTTTGAGAAGGCCCTTACTGATAGACTTTATGTAGTTAGTTATCAGTTTTTCTTCCGGGATGAGCCTACAGGCTTTATGAGAAAAGCCTAAATTTCGGATGGATTCAAAGGCCAGGTAAGGGTTAATAGCAGCCACACCAAACCCAATCAAAGTAGCAAAGTGATGTACTTCTCTGGCATCTCCTGTTTCTGAAATCAGTGCTGTTTCTGACCGTAACCCTTTTCTAATTAAGTGGTGATGGATAGCACCACATACAAGTAAGGCCGGGATAGGAGCTTTTCCTTTTTCTACTTCTCTATCACTTACAATGAGAATATTTATCCCTTCTTCTCTTAATACTTTCTCCGCCTCCTCACATACTCTGTCGATAGCGTCTACTAGCCTCTCCTCCAGACTGAAAGTGGCATCCAGCACATGGCTTTTATATTCTGGGTGATTAATCTGCTTGAGGATAGCTAACTCTTCATTACGAAGAACAGGGGTATCCAGGGCAATGTGCATGCAGTGTTCAGGTGTTTCTCCCAACACATTTTTAGAGGCTCCTATCCAGGTATGTAATGACATGACCAGACGCTCCCTGATGGGATCAATGGGGGGATTACTTACCTGAGCAAACAGCTGCTTGAAGTAATGAGAAATATGTTGGCTCTGACTAGAGAGAACTGCCAGGGGCGTATCTGAGCCCATAGAACCTATGGGTTCTTTCCCATTGGTAGTCATGGGGGCTAGTACTACCTTGAGTTCTTCCGAGGTAATACCAAAAATTTGCTGTCTTTGAAGGAGGGAAACCTTTTCTTCCTTTTCTTCAACTGTGAAAGAGAATTCAGATAACCTTAGCCGGTGTTCTCGTAACCATCTTCCATAAGGCTGCTGAGTACATATCTTGCGCTTCAGCTCATCATCCCTGATAATTCTTCCCTCTGACATATCTACCACAAACATTTTACCTGGCTGAAGACGACCTTTTTCCGTTACAGTAGAAGGATCTACAGGTAAGGCACCTGCTTCTGAAGCCATAATGACTCTATCATCATAGGTCAGACAATATCTGGAAGGGCGTAAGCCGTTTCTGTCAAGGGTAGCCCCCACAATATTTCCATCTGTAAAGGAAATGGATGCGGGCCCATCCCAGGGCTCCATTAAGGTGGCATGATACTGATAGAATTCCCGCTTGTAGGCTGGCATATCAGGATTTTCCTGCCAGGCCTCTGGTACCATCATCATCATGACGTGTGGGAGAGATCTTCCGGCCAGTACCAGCAACTCTACCACATTATCCAGGTTCCTGGAGTCAGACATACTAGCATTACATATAGGCAGGAGCATCTGGACTTCCTCTGGCGTAAATGCGTCGCATTCCATGAGAGCCTCTTTGGCCTTCATCCAGTTTACATTTCCTCTAATGGTATTAATCTCTCCATTATGGGCTATATACCTGAAAGGTTGTGCCAGTCGCCATTTAGGGAAGGTGTTAGTGGAAAAACGGGAATGGATGACAGCTACAGCAGAGGTAACACGCTTATCAGAAAGGTCAGGAAAGTAAGGTTTCACCTGATCAGTTCTAAACTGGCCTTTGTAAGTAATGGTCTTATAAGAAAGAGAGACTACATAAAATTGCTCTCCTATACCGCCTACTTCTTTAGTGATGGCATGTGAAGCGGCTCTTCTCAGTACAAATAATTTTCTCTCAAAAGCTTCTGCCTCCATCTCTTCACCAGGGGCAATGAATACTTGCTCTATGTAAGGCTCTACTGACCTGGCGGCTGGTCCTATACCAGCATCTGCAGTAGGCAGAATCCTGTATCCCAACAGCTTAAGACCAAGCTTTTCTATATATGAATTGAAAATACTCCTACAAGCTTCCTTTAGTTCTTTATTCTTAGGGAAAAAAATCATTCCTACCCCATACTTCCCATATTCAGGTAGATTAATTCCATGTCCAGGACAGACTTCCTGAAAGAAGGCATCTGGTGTCTGAATCAATATACCTGCTCCATCTCCCGTATTTTCATCACATCCACAGGCCCCTCTATGCTCCATATTTACCAACATCTGAACAGCATCAGCGATGTTCTTATGCGATTTTTTTCCTTTTAAGTGGGCAACAAATCCTATTCCGCATGCATCATGCTCCAAGGAAGGAACGTAAAGAGAGCGTTGTTGGGAGGGCTCTTTCATATAGGGCAACGTTAAAGTGTAAGAATGACAGCTTAAACAGGGGTTGGCAAATTGACTCACAGATAACAGGGATTCCTGCTGCAGGCTGTGAATTATTTAGATTGAAGAATTTTTATACGACTCCAATATATTTAACATAATGCCAATATTATCCTGTTTTTTTACGAAAATAATAATAAAACAGCAAATGAGCATATATATATTAAAAATAATCTATTAAAAAGATAAATTATCAGTAACACCTAGAGAATATTAAAATATCCTCAGAAAATAGATGAGAATCTTAATATTTTTCAATTCAAGAAATAGATATTCAATCAAATTTCTAAATCTACAGCCTTGGATAGGTGAGATACTCCTTGGGAAGCTAACCCTAGTATGCCATAAGATCTGCTAGACTCTTCTCTAAACTAGAATTGGCAAGAAACTGTTTTTCTAAGGAGGGATGAAAGGGGACGGGGGTATCTAATGAACCAATTCTTTTCACTGGTGCGTCTAAAAACTCAAAGCATTCTTCCATGATGGAGGCGGCTATCTCTGCCCCAAATGCAGAGGTCTGGGTAGCTTCATAGAGTACTATAACTTTCCCACATCTTTTCACAGATTCATATACTTTCTCTTTATCCCAGGGAATAAGGGTACGTAAGTCAATAATATCTATTACGCCTGGCTCAACCTTTTCGGCTAGCTGTAAGGCCCAGTGAACTCCCATACCATAGGTAATGATACTTACTTCCTCTCCTTTCAGCGTATGATGGGCCTCCCCTAGAGAAGTATGGTAGTACCCCTCAGGAACTTGTCCTTTTATGCTACGGTATAACCCTTTGTGTTCAAAAAAGATGATTGGATTAGGATCTTGTATAGCAGCACATAAGAGGCCTTTAGCATCTTCAGGCCTGGCAGGATAGACCACCTTCAGTCCAGGTACCTGGGTAAACCAGGATTCATTGGTTTGGGAATGAAAGGGCCCTGCCCCTACCCCGCCTCCCGCAGGCATACGCACTACTACATTAGGCGCGTGCCCCCAACGGTAATGGTTTTTAGCCAGGTTATTAACGATCTGGTTAAAGGCGCAGGAAACAAAGTCTGCAAACTGCATTTCTACTACTGAAGGTATGCCTTCCAAACTCAGCCCTAAGCCCATGCCTACTATAGCAGACTCACATATAGGGGTGTTCTTGATCCTACTTTCTCCAAATTCTTCCAGCATCCCCTCTGTAATTTTGAAGACCCCTCCATAATCAGCTATGTCCTGGCCCATGATGACCAGTTCAGGATGATGGTACATAGACTCTCTCAGTCCTTCACTAAGGGCATCCACAAACCGCTTTTCTTCAGATACTAGTAAGTTAGGGACTTTCACCTCTGGCTGAAAGGGCTGATAAATAGCCTTAGCTTCTCTCTCCCTATCTGGCATCACTTCTTGTGCATGGAAAGCGGCGGCTACGGCTAGGCTTATCTCATCCTTGTATTGTGCTTCTATATCTTTTTTAAGGCTTTCTGAAATCACGCCTTCCTGCATCAGAAAGGACTCATAGTTTCTGATAGGATCTTTTTGTTCCCACATTTGGAAAAGTTCTTCTGGGACATATTTAGTTCCTGAGGCCTCCTCATGCCCACGCATACGAAAAGTAGCGCATTCTAATAGAACAGGTTGATTTGTCTGACGGATACTGCTGAGTATGTCTGATACCGTATGATATACTTCCAGAATATTATTTCCATCTAAGGTATAACCGGGTATGCCATAGGCTACGGCCCTATCCGCAATTCTTTTACAGTTATACTGCTCAGAGGTAGGGGTAGACAGCCCATAACCATTATTTTCCACCACAAATAGGACGGGCAGATTCCACACAGAAGCTACATTCAGGGCTTCATGAAAATCTCCCTCACTAGTTCCCCCATCTCCTGAGAATACAGCAGCTACAAAATCTTCTTGTCTGTTTTGGGCTGCCAGGGCTACGCCATTAGCCACAGGCAGCATAGCGCCTAAATGGGAAATCATCCCAATGATCCGCTTTTCAGGAAGGCCAAAGTGAAAAGAACGATCTCTCCCATTAGTAAAGCCGGAGGGTTTCCCTAACCACTGAGCAATCAACCGTTTCAGGGAAACATCTCTGCTGGTAAACACGCCTAAGTTTCTATGCAGCGGGAATATATAATCCTGGCTTTGAAGGGCTTTGGTGATTCCTACTGAAATGGCTTCCTGCCCTATCCCGGAAAACCACTTGCTGATTTTCCCTTGTCTCAAGAGAACTAACATTTTCTCCTCCACCAAGCGGGGAAACAACATAGCCTTATATAGGCTTAGTAAAGACTCATCTGATAAGTCCTTTCGGTCATATTCGAAGGCAAGTTTGGAAGGCAGTGGTTCAGTAGTCAACATGAATTAGTAGCATAAATTCTCTAGAATCAATGATACGCAGGAGGCTCGCTTTTTCAAAATCAATACAGATGAGGACACATACTTATTCACCTTACAAGTCATAAAAAGGAAGTAACCAACTAAGCAAATACTTTATTTTGTTTATCTTTATTTTAATATTATTAAACAAAATATAATTCAGCTTTTCTTTTATAAATAAGCGAGAACCTAGCTTAGATAGGTAAAACAGGCTGAAAATGAAATTATTCATATATGAAAATCTAAATATAGGATCTCTCTCACCAAACTTTTTTATAGGGTTTTGTTTAAGGTATATGTATAAAGTTTAAGCAATTAGGTAACACTGTTTTCATTTTTTTAAAAAACCAAATCAAATAGTGTAATGAAAAAGCTCTCGTTTTTTGCGCTAAGCTTACTCCTTTCAACCTTTTTTGTTTTTACGAGCTGTGATGATGATGATGATGATCCATCAGACATGCAGGAGCTCAGTATTGTGGAGACGGCTTTAGCTACTCCAGATTTGAGTTCGCTTGTAGCGGCTCTTCAGCAGGCTAATTTAGTTTCTGATCTTGAAGGCCCAGGCCCTTTCACTGTATTTGCTCCTACTAATGCTGCTTTCCAAGCTCTGTTAGATTCTAACCCTGCCTGGAATTCACTTAGTGATATTGATGATGCTACCCTGACTAGCGTGCTGCTATTCCACGTTACGAGTGGAGAAACCAGAGCAGCAGATCTTACTGATACTTATGTTAACACCCTAAGTACAGGCCCAAACAGCGAGCCTATTTCTCTTCAGATTTCAGTAACTGGTGGCGTAACTTTCAATGGAAGTGCTGCTCCTTCTCTTACTGACATAGAAGCCAGTAATGGGGTGGTACACATCATAGATGAGGTAATGCTTCCCCCAAATGTGGTGAACTTTGCCCTGAATAATCCAGATTTCAGCAGTCTGGTAGCCGCGCTAACCAGAGCAGACCTCAGCACTGACTATGTAACGGTATTATCTGGAGATGGACCTTTCACTGTGTTCGCGCCTACTAATGCTGCTTTCCAGACCCTGATAGACTCTAATAATGAGTGGTCTACCTTAGCAGACATTCCAGTAGAAACCTTGACAGCTGTGCTTAACTACCACGTAGTAAGCGGTGCTAACGTACAAGAAGATCAGCTAAGTGATAACCAAGATATTTCTACGCTAGGAGGTACCCTAACTACTGATTTAACCAGTGGTGCCAAGCTAGAAACTACCAGCGGACAGTCTGTAGACATCGTATTAACAGATGTGCAGGGAACTAATGGTGTCATTCACGTTGTAAATTCTGTATTGTTACCCTAATAGGGTTTGATAGATTCACTTTATGGGCATGCCTCTCCGGTATGCCCTTTTTTCATTCTGCTATGGAATTCATTTAATTGCCTGCTTACCAGTAGCAGATTCTTATGAAAACGGCCTTACTAGCCCTTTCCATTCTTCTCGGAATTATCTTCCCTTTAGGGCATCCCTTCACCTTTCTAGTACGGTATTCTGTGATGGTCATGCTATTTTTCGCCTTTCTGGAAATGAGGGTGAGTACTAAGCTCGTGAGAATCAGCCATCTCTACGTCCTGCTGGGAATCTTAGGGATAGGAGTAACGGTTTTTGAAGTAGTCAACTGGCTAGGAAATCCCACTGTAGCTATGGCAGCTATGGTGGTAGCCCTGGCGCCTACTGCTGCAGCTGCCCCCGTCATTACTTCTTTTCTACGGGGAGATGTGGTCTATGTAACGGTCTCTGTCCTGCTTACCAGCTTATCACTTAGCCTCATCATTCCGGTGCTTCTCCCTACCCTGGCTCAACTGGAAGGGAATATCACCATCCTGGAGGTGCTTATCCCTGTGCTCATTACTGTGGGGCTTCCCATGCTCCTGGCCCAACTCATCCGTAAACTGAGCCAGGCTACCGCTACTTATCTCAGCAAGTTCCAGGCTATTACCTACTGGATGTTTGTAGGGAATGTCTACATAGCCATCTCTAAGGCTAGTTATTTTGTGCGCTATGAAACGGAGGCTGACCTGTCCATCATCCTTTTCATAGGATTAGCTAGCCTGCTGGTCTGCCTTACTTCTTTTGGGTTAGGCTATTTCCTTGAGAAAAACCCTGACACCCGTCAAGCTGCCAGTATGTCCTTAGGTAGGAAGAATACCATGTTTGCTATATGGCTATCCCTTACCTTCCTATCTCCCTTAGTGGCCCTAGGGCCTATGTTCTACATTGTATGGCAAAATACCGTCAATGGCCTCCAGCTTTCTCTCATGAAAGAGAAAAATGCAGAAGCGAAAACAACCCCTGCCTGAGCGAGTTTAATGCTGCATATGGAGAACATCAAACATAAACATATCCTGATCACAGGTGCCACAGGAGGCATAGGATCAGAAGCAGCTAAGTTACTTAAACAGTCAGGAGCTGAGTTATACCTTTCTGGAAGAGACAAAGCTAAGCTAGATGAAGTAGCAGATGAGCTAGGTGTACCTACTAATCAACGATTCGTAGTAGATTTTGAGGATTCAGCTCAGATTGAAGCCATGGCTAGTGCTATACATGCCATCGTTCCTCAGTTGGATGTAGTCATCAATGCGGCCGGGATAGGCATCATCAAGCCGGTAGATCAGCTTAGTGTGGAAGAGTTCCAGCGTACGCTCCAAGCTAATCTGGTAGGACCATTTGCACTATTTAAGCAGGTTCTCCCGCCTATGAAGGCCGCTAAAAAGGGGCTCATCATCAACATACCTGGTGTACTGGGGAAAACGCCCATGTCTGGGGCAGCAGCTTATGCAGCTTCCAAGTATGGCCTCAACGGCATGCTCAAATCTTTGAGAGAAGAACTTAAGCGGACACAGGTACGCATCACCAACCTTTATCTGGGAGGGGTAGATACGCCTTTCTGGGATACCATAGACCTACGTGTACAGCGTGAGAAGTTCATTGTGGCTAAGGAAGCCGCCAGAAGCATATGGTTCCTCTGTCAGCAGCCTAGTTCTGGGGTAGTTTCAGAAATGGTGATTCAGCCCTTTAATCATCAGGCGATATAAGGGCTTGCTAATCATCTCTCACTTCCGCTAAGCGTTCCAGGCTCTCCTGAACGATTTCAGAAATAAGTGTATCTTTATATTCCTTGTAAATAGCTAAGGCATTTTGATAATACCCCTCGGCACTTGACCACTCGCCCTGTTCTTCAGCGACTATCCCCAACTGGTGTAAGGTTCCAGCTTGGAAATAGCGATCCTGATATTCGATAAAGATGGCCAAGTCCTCTTTATAATACCCCTCTGCACTTGACCAGTCACCCTGTTCCTGGGCGACCCTCCCCAACAGGTGTAAGGCTTTGGCTTGGGAATAGCGATCCTGATATTCGATAAAGATGGCTAAGGCCTCTTTGTAATACTTCTCAGCACTTGACCAATCCCCCTGTCTCTGGGCGACTACCCCCAAAAGTTGTAAGGTGGAGGCTTGGGAATAGCGATCCTGATATTCGATCTTAATGGCCAAAGCCTCTTTATAATACCCCTCTGCACTTGACCAGTCCCCCTGTGCTCCAGCGACTATCCCCAAGTGGTGTAAGGTGGAGGCTTGGGAATAGCGATCCTGATATTCGATCTTAATAGCCAAAGCCTCTTTATAAGACCCCTCTGCACTTGACCAGTCCCGCTGTTTTTCAGCGACTATCCCCAACTGGTGTAAGGGGATGGCTTGCATGTAGCGATCCAGAAATTCGATATAGATAGCCAAGGCCTCTTTATAATAGCCCTCAGCACTTGACCAGTCCCGCTGTTCTTCAGCGACTCTCCCCAAATGGTGTAAGGTTGCGGCTTGGGAATAGCGATCCTGATATTCCTTGTAAATAGCTAAGGCATTTTGATAATACCCCTCTGCACTTGACCAGTCCCGCTGTTCCAGGGCGATAATTCCTAAGTTGTGCAAGGCAGAAGCCTTCATTTTCGATCGTCTATCTAATTCTATTTCCGTCAGTTCATTTAAGAATGCTATGAAATTTAAATATGAATCCCTAGCCTTACTATATTCTTTAGTCCTTAGTAAAGTATTCGCTTGGCTTCCTGTAACAAGAATAAAATCATATCCTATTTCACTGCTTAGCTGTTGCTCACCATAATTCTCCCTTTGAGAAAGGATTGATTCACATAAGGAAAATATCTCACCCAAGTTTTTATTCGTGTTTAAGTATCTATACAGACATTCAAAAAAAGGAAAGAAACTATCTTTTTCTACTAGGGCCATTCTTAGCCCGTATATGAGATTTTCAAATTCTATCTTCACTAAGAATAAGCCTGTTGTTTTTTCATCGGCAGACTTAGCCTTAGTTAACTGCCTGAAGGCCAGAGCTACTTGCTGATATCCTCTGAGGTAAGCTCTGTTGATTGCTTCTTTTTGTTCCTGATTCTCAGGCCTATTTAAGGCAGTTTTCAAGAAGTAAGGGAAAATAGGTTGGAGTTTTACATAGCCCGGTACAGTATCTTCTTTCATTAATCCCCACCTCTTGGCTTCAGTGAGGACGGACTCCCACTGCTGAAAAGGGAGCTTGGCTAAGGGGGCTTCTGTTTGTAACTCTTCTGAATAAAGCCCCAAGATATTAGTGTTTATGACGCCAGTAAAAGGGGCTAGACAGAGTAAAAGCTGTTGAGCCTCCTCTGATAAGGCAGAATGAGAATATTCTACACAGGTGAGAATGCTACTGGTTTTATCCTCTATATCGGTTTGGCTATCTAGCCTTACATCTGCCTGTTCTAAGAAGCGCAGCACTTCTTTAGGCGTACTCTCAGCCAGGTTTCCTAGCACAACTTCCATGGCCAGCGGATAGCCTACTAGTAGCTTTAGCAACTTTCGGATATCCGCTTGATGTTCAGCCTCTTCTAAATACTCTCTACGTCCCGCTCTCAGTAAGATCTTTTCAGCTAGCATAGATTGAGCTTCTGCATCCAGCCCTCCCAACTCATATACATTCAGGGGAGAAATTGGGTGTGGGCTTAACCACTCTTCTCCTGATCGTGAACCGAGTAGGATCAAAGATTTTCCTCCTTTAAGTTTTTGTAAAAAGGCCTTGAAAAGGGATTGCTCTTTTTCATCCAGGGTATTTTTGATAGCTAGCTTATTTCCCTGTATGGATTCCAGGTTATCCAGGATCAGAAGGTGTCTTTCTGATTTAAGGGCTTGGAGCACCATTCTCTCATCCGAATCTGCTCTACCGCTTAAGGGAAGCCCTACCCTACTCCCAATAGTATGGATGATTTCCTGAACGCTATAAGCCTTTTGGTCATAGCCGAAATATATTACCTCCCTAACCAAGCGTGTTTTTTGCCACCAGTAGCCTACATGATGTAGCAGGGTGGTTTTGCCGGCTCCTCCCATTCCTCTTAGTAGCAGGGTATTCTCTTTCTCTTGTAAAATTTTCCCTTCTATCTCTAGTATATCCACGTCTCTTCCCACAAAGCCATACTGTGTAGGGGGTTGAGTGTAAGAAACCCGAGATGAGATGTATCTCCCTGAAATAGCTAACTTTTGAGGTCTATTCTGGTACACTATGGGAAGCATCCAGTCTTCTAAGTGAATCTCCTGATTATACCCAGCCCTCCTGCTCTTATCCTGGTATAGCTCCTGCCTTGCGCGCCTAATAGCAGTATCTAAGGGTTTCCCTTCCAGTATCTTTTGATAGAGAATCGTCATCATTTTCCTGGCAGCAGATACGGTAACAGAGTAGCCCATAGCAATCACCAGCTGAACCCCCGCATCTTGCAAGCGCTTTCCCAGGCTACTTTCAGACTCTCCTACTTGCTTGCCTGACTGGCAGGCATTTAAGACAGCTATCGGGATTTGGCGCGCATTCAGTTGACTGGCTAGGTCATCTGCACTAACGGGAATACCTACTATATCCCCATCTGGATTATCGAAAAATAGAAATGCCTTATACCCGTCATAGGGTTTTATCTCAGTTCGGCCATAGCCCGCCTTCATCAGATAGTCTGATAGTTTGGCAGATTCAGGCAGCGCCTGGTACTCATCATAGGTCAGTAATCCCCCATGCATATCCAGATGGATCATGTGATAATAGCCATCTCCGTACGTATCACGGCTATCTTCCAGGTGTTTAATCAGGGCTTTAAAGGTACCGGGCCTTACTATGTCTATCTGAGCAGGGACTTTGGCCTGTTCCAAGGCTTCTACTAGCGGGCGGGAAATGGTCCTATATCCTACATCTTGCCTTCCTCCAGGTCTGGAGGTCATTAATAGTACCCTCAGCTGATTAGCGGGTTGGAGCTCAGCTCTTTTATTAACTCTATCCTCATTCTTCCTGACCATTAGCTGTTCTATGGCCAGGGGTCTACTATCATTGGGATCTTTGAGGGTTTCCCAGTGGAGGGCATGAAAGTCAGGCTCCCCTACAATTTCTATCCTAATGGCTCCCTTTCTAATAAGCTTGTAGTCAGCATATACATCAGGATCAGCAGTAAAAAGATGTTTAAATAGATGTTCTCCATAGGCTGTGATGCTATCAGCAGCTCTTTCTGCCTTTACCTTATCTATAAAGGGGAAGCTGAGCCACTTTTCAAAATACCACTCAAGTTCTCTTTCTCCTTTTTCATTCTCAGAAAAAGGATCTTGAATGATTACTTCATGCGCAGCAGCATCTGTCCCTACCTTGAGTGATACCACAAATTTATCTTCTAGCTTAGCCTTTTGCTTGATGCTGATGACTTCAGGGCTGATGACTTCAGGCATAAGGATTAATGTGTTTCTTTTTTGATGACTAGCAGCGGTTCTCCTTCCGGGGTTTGAATAGTGGTAATGGTAGTAGTAGGTTGAGGGTTATCCAGGAATTTCTTTTTGAGATATTCTGCCAGAAAAGTGCTGATAATGGTTGCGGGTATGGCTACCCCTGCACTTACCAGGGCTATCACCATTTCTGGACTCATGAAGGAGCGCGTTTTCTCCTTATTGAGTTCTGCTGTAGCCTGAGTATTATACGCGCTCTCATTCCAAGCCTGTACAAATTCTTCTTTTGAAATGCCTAATTCAGGATCAATGCTGATATACTGCTTCATATATAAACTCGTATTTCTCTCTACCAGAGGGAAGGAAGTAACTATAAGTAATCAGGGATTCATATAAATATACTAAAAATTTCATATGGATGGAATACCCTAAGTAGGTAAACACTTGGGAAATACTATTCTGGAAAAAGATGGTGCAGCAGCCTATTGACTTTTAGGAATTAGGCATCCTAATGTAGGGGTGGATTTATCCGCTTTTCACATCAGGCTCCTGAGTTCCACTAATTAAGGCCTAAGATGGCTTTAGGCTCCTGAACTGCTATATTTTTGTAGAAAGGAGTAAGATATCGCCTCTATGAGGCTATCGCTTTTATGCTCCCTTTTCTACCCATATGTTGCTCATAGGGAGCTGCTCCTGTTTTCCGCCAATTAAGGCCCAAACTGAAAAGGGTTATTGAGTTCTCTCTGCGCCCGTATTAGAAACTACTTGGATATAGGTGGGAGCATGAGCATTTTGGACTTTTTGAATACCCCTAGATCGACTTTAGAAGCAGAAATTAACCATAATTTACTAAAATGAATCCAATAGATACCTGTAGATCAGTTGGTTATACGTAGGTGAATAAGGAAGTGCATAGCTCAGGAAAAATTGGATGCCATACGTAAAAAAGAAATAGCGTGGAGCAGCTTTTGAGGCTCTTATCACCACCCCTGAAGGGAAATATACTATCAAGTGCTATAGGATGGTGTAGAAACTATGTTACGCCCTCCAAATTTTTTCTTCACACAGGATAAAGCATAACTTAAGCCAACGCCTTCACATTAGGTTCCACCCACCTGACCCTAGCATGCTGTGAGAATAGCTGATCTTGTGTGTAGTAAGCCAGGGGTGCCTGTGAATGCACCTTTGGGTGTGCGAGCAGGGCATTGAAGAGATGGTCTAAGGGATATTGGGTGGTTATTTCTTTCAGAATCTTAACCAGATAGAGCACCCAGAAAATGGTGAGGGTTTCATGGTAACCTCTCTCCAGCGTATTTCGATTTCCATGCGAATGGTTCAAGAGAATGATGCCCGACTTCATCCTGAGGATAGCTTCTTCTACCGACTCATGGTAGGCATACCATGCAGCTACTAGCAGGTGCGCCTCATGCGTCCAGTCTTCTGCAGAA